>JBIKTP010000203.1:0-5266 GCA_044348035.1 Burkholderiaceae bacterium | reverse complement strand
CCTGCGCGTGGTACTGGTGAGCATCCACATCTCGCTGCGCCACGCCCTGGATGCCGTGACCCGCGCCAATGTCGACGAGACGCTGCGCATCACCGACACGGCCCTGCGTTCGCTGCTGGGTCGCCCGCCGCGGATCGGGGTTGCCGGACTGAACCCGCATGCCGGCGAGGGGGGGCTTTTCGGCCGCGAAGAGATCGACGTCATCGCACCCGCCGTCGATGCCGCCCGCGCGGCGGGCATGGATGTGCATGGCCCGATCGCGCCCGACACGGTTTTCATGCGCGCGCGGGCGCACCCTGGCGCGACGGGGGAGTTCGACGTGGTGGTGGCGATGTACCACGACCAGGGGTTGATCCCGGTCAAGTACCTGGGCCTGGATGAGGGCGTGAACGTGACGCTGGGGCTGCCGCTCGTGCGCACCAGCCCGGACCATGGCACCGCCTTCGACATCGCGGGTACCGGCCGGGCGGATGCCGCCAGCCTGGTCGCTGCGCTGCGCCTGGCCCGTCGTCTGATCGGCGCCTGACCGGCCGTGACCGCGCCTGCGGACCGGCCCGGGTCTGCAGGGCCTACTTGGCCTACTTGTGCAGGCTGTCGCGGATCTGGCGCAGCAGCAGGATGTCTTCGGGCGTGGCGACCGGAGCGGGTGCCGGTGCCGGCGCTTCGCGCTTGAGGCGGTTCATCTGCTTGATCATCAGGAAGATGATGAAGGCCAGGATGGTGAAGTTCACCGCGATGGTGATGAAGTTGCCATAGGCAAACACCGGGACACCGGCTTTCTTCAGCTCGGCGAGTGTCATTGCGGTGCCGGCGGGCACATTGCCCAGGACCACGAACATGCTCGAGAAGTCCAGGCTGCCGATCACCGCTCCCACAAGAGGCATGAGGAGATCACCGACGGCGGAATCGACGATCTTGGCGAAGGCGCCGCCGATGATCACGCCCACGGCGAGATCCATCACACTGCCCTTGAGGGCGAATTCCTTGAACTCCGACATCATGCTCATGGTCTGATCTCCTTTATGGTGTGGCTGCCCCGGCCGGACGGCCCGAAAGCAGGGAGCATTATCTGGAATTTTTGCAGTGCGACCGCAAAGAATCCGCTGCGCGGGCCGTGGGCTTTGTGCGCGAAGCCGTCAGCTACAATCCCGCGCTGTCCAAGGTAGAGAAGATTTCATTGAGGATTCCCATGAGTGACACCCAAGTCGACAGCAGCAAACGGACGTGGCTGATCGCCTCGAGTTGCGCTGGCGTGGTGGGCGGCGCCTTCACAGCCGTACCGTTTGTCAGCAGCTTCCAGCCCTCCGAAAAGGCCAAGGCCGCAGGCGCGGCAGTCGAGGCCGATGTCTCGGCACTCAAGCCGGGCGAGAAGATCACGGTCGAGTGGCGCGGCAAGCCGGTCTGGATCGTGCGCCGCACACCGGAGCAACTGGCGGCCCTCAAGGGCCTCGACCCGCAACTCGCCGACCCGAAGTCCGAGCGCAAGCCCGCCGAATTCACCCCCGAATACGCGCTCAACCCGCACCGCTCCATCAAGGAGGAGTTTCTGGTGGTGGTCGGCATCTGCACCCATCTGGGCTGCTCGCCCTCCGACAAGTTCCAGTCCGGCCCGCAGCCCTCGCTGCCCGACGATTGGCAAGGCGGCTTCTTCTGCCCCTGCCACGGCTCCACCTTCGACATGGCGGGCCGGGTCTACAAGAACAAGCCCGCGCCTGACAACCTCGAGGTGCCCCCGCACATGTACCTGTCCGACACCCGCCTGCTCATCGGCGAAGACAAAAAGGCCTGACCGGAAACCATCATGGCTGAATTCAAAGAAGTCTCCCCCAACGCCCCGGCGTCCGAAAAGCTGCTGAACTGGGTCGACAACCGGTTCCCGCTCAGCAAGCTGTTCGAAGACCACATGTCGCGTTACTACGCGGCGAAAAACCTCAACTTCTGGTATTTCTTCGGTTCGCTGTCCCTGCTGGTGCTGGTGATCCAGATCGTCACCGGCATTTTCCTGGTGATGCACTACAAGCCCGATGCCAACCTGGCCTTCGGCTCGGTCGAGTACATCATGCGCGACGTGCCCTGGGGGTGGCTGGTCCGCTACATGCACTCCACCGGCGCCTCGGCATTTTTTGTGGTGGTTTACCTGCACATGTTCCGAGGCTTGATCTACGGCAGCTACCGCAAGCCGCGCGAACTGGTCTGGGTGTTTGGCTGCGCGATCTTCCTCGTCCTGATGGCCGAAGCCTTCATGGGTTACCTGCTGCCGTGGGGCCAGATGAGCTACTGGGGCGCCCAGGTGATCGTCAATCTGTTTGCCGCCATCCCGTTCATCGGTCCTGACCTTGCCCTGCTGATTCGCGGCGACTTCGTGGTGGGCGACGCCACCCTCAATCGCTTCTTCAGCTTCCACGTCATCGCGGTGCCGCTGGTGCTGCTGGGTCTGGTCGTGGCGCACATCATTGCCCTGCATGAGGTAGGTTCCAACAACCCCGACGGCATCGAAATCAAGGCCAATCTGGACAAGAACGGCGTGCCCGTGGATGGCATCCCGTTCCATCCGTACTACACGGTGCACGACATCTTCGGCGTGAGCGTCTTCCTGATGGTCTTCAGCGCCATCGTGTTTTTCGCGCCCGAGTTCGGCGGCTACTTCCTGGAATACAACAACTTCATCCCGGCCGACCCGTTCAAGACGCCGCTGCACATCGCGCCGGTGTGGTATTTCACACCCTTCTATTCCATGCTGCGCGCCATTACCACCGAAATGATGTACGTGCTGATTCTGTGCGTGGTGCTCGGTGCCCTGGTGGCAGTGGTCAAGATCCGCATGCCGAGCTTCCTCAAGCCGGTGGTCCTTGTGGCCGCAGCGGGTTTGGTGGCGATGATGCTGGCGATCGACGCCAAGTTCTGGGGCGTCGTGGTGATGGGCGGCGCCGTGATCATCCTGTTCTTCCTGCCGTGGCTCGATTTCAGCCCCGTCAAGTCGATCCGGTATCGCCCGAACTGGCACAAGTACATGTATGCCATCTTCGTCATCAACTTCGTCATCCTCGCCTATCTGGGCGTGAAGCCGCCGTCATTGATCGGTGAGCGCCTGTCGCAAGCGGGCACCCTGTTCTATTTCGGCTTCTTCCTGCTGATGCCCTGGTGGAGCACGATCGGCGAACCCAAACCGGTCCCGCAGCGTGTGACCTTCGTAGCACATTGAGCGAGAGTGGCAACCATGATGACTATCCTTCGCACCTCCGCCCGGTTGCTCTGGTCCCTGGTGGCTTCCTGCGCCCTGATGGCGAGCGCCGCGCACGCTGCCGGCGACGGCATTGCCTGGGACAAGGCGCCCAACAAGACCAACGACATGGCCGCCCTGCAAAACGGCGCCAAGCTGTTTGTCAACTACTGCCTGAACTGCCACTCGGCAGCCTTCATGCGCTACAACCGCCTGACAGACATCGGCCTGAGCGAGCAGCAGATCAAGGACAACCTGCTGTTCACCACCGACAAGATCGGCGAGACCATGGTCTCCAACTTCAACCCGAAGCATGCCAAGGAGTGGTTCGGCGGTGTCCCCCCTGACCTGACGGTGATCGCCCGCTCGCGCGCAGCCATCGGGAAGGGCTCCGGTCCGGACTACCTCTATACCTACCTTCGCACTTACTACCCCGATGACACCAAGGCCACCGGCTGGAACAACCTGGCCTTCCCCAACGTGGGCATGCCGCATGTGCTGTGGGAACTGCAAGGCACCCGCAAGCCTGTCTACGACGTCAAGCAGGAACATGGCCAGGAGGTCAAGGTGTTCAAGGGCTGGGAGCAACTGACCCCTGGCACCATGAGTCCGCTGGAATACGACCAGGCCATGGGTGACCTGGTGGCCTACCTGCAGTGGATGGGCGAGCCGGCGCAGAACACCCGTACCCGTGTCGGTGTGGGCGTGCTGCTGTTCCTGGCCTTGCTGACCGTCTTCACCTGGCGCCTGAATGCTTCCTACTGGAAAGAAATCAAGTAGCCTTGGTCACAGTACAGGCCCGGCCTTCCCGGTCGGGTTTGCGTTCTCAGAGTGGGAGTGCCGCAGCGCTTCCCACTCTTTTTGATTTTTAGGAGCCCTTGCCATGATGGTCTTGTATTCAGGAACGACCTGCCCTTTTTCGCACCGTTGCCGTTTTGTCTTGTTCGAGAAGGGCATGGATTTCGAGATCCGCGATGTCGACCTCTACAACAAGCCCGAAGACATCAGCGTGATGAACCCCTACGGCCAGGTGCCCATCCTGGTCGAGCGCGACCTGATCCTGTACGAGTCGAACATCATCAACGAGTACATCGACGAGCGTTTCCCCCACCCGCAGCTGATGCCCGGCGACCCGGTCGACCGTGCGCGGGTGCGCCTGTTCCTGCTCAACTTCGAGAAGGAACTGTTCGTGCATGTGTCCACGCTCGAATCGCGTGCCGCCAAGAGCAACGAAAAACTGCTGGAGAAATCGCGCGCCCACATCCGTGACCGCCTCACCCAGCTCGCCCCCATCTTCCTGAAGAACAAGTACATGCTGGGCGACGGCTTCTCGATGCTCGACGTGGCCATCGCGCCGCTGCTGTGGCGTCTGGATTACTATGGCATCGACCTGAGCAAGAATGCCGCACCCTTGCTCAAGTACGCCGAGCGCATCTTCTCGCGTCCGGCCTATATCGAGGCGCTGACACCGTCCGAGAAAGTGATGCGCAAGTAAGCACAAGGCCACCACAGCCAGAAGGGGTGAACCGATGATCGCCGATGCCCAGGAAGCCACGTCCACCCGGCCCTACCTGATCCGGGCCCTTTACGAATGGTGCACCGACAACGGCTTCACCCCCTATGTGGCGGTCCAGGTGGATGACACCGTCCAGGTGCCGCGCGAGTATGTCAAGGACGGCGAGATCGTCCTCAACATCAGCTTCGATGCCACCAGCTCGCTCAAGCTGGGCAACCATTTCATTGAGTTCAGCGCCCGTTTTGCCGGCACCGCCCGCGAGATCATGGTGCCGGTGGACCGCGTCATCGCGATCTACGCGCGCGAGAACGGGCAGGGCATGGCGTTTCCACAGGTGCCTGCGGCTGCGCCCTCGGCGGCCGGCAGTGCCAAGCCGGCGGACGGGGCGCCGGCGCGCGGCATCGGCAGCAGCGCCGCCCACGCGGCAGACAGCGCAGCCCGCAGTGGCGGCGACGCCGAAGTGCGGCTTGTGCCCTTGTCGGGCACGCCTCCGGAAGGCTCGGGCGACACCCCCGACGCCCCACCACCTG
>JBIKTP010000202.1:0-5275 GCA_044348035.1 Burkholderiaceae bacterium | reverse complement strand
AGCAGGCGTCTTGGTGTGGTCGCAGTGCCCATCGTCAGTGGGCCTGAGCCGTCATCCCCGCAGCCTGCCGCGCACGCGCAGAGATTGCCGACCAATCGGCCGCCGCCAAGAGCTCATTTGGCACCACCCACGAACCGCCGACGGTGCTGCAGTTGGGTTGCGCCAGGTAGTCTGGAATGTCGGCGGGTTTGATACCACCCGTGGGACAGAAAGTAATCATCGGAAAAACTGGTGCCATCGCCTTCAGCCAAGCCACACCGCCGATCACATTGGCTGGGAATAGCTTAAGCGCGTTCAGGTCAAGGTCTCGCGCCAGCATCACCTCGCTGGCAGAGGAAACGCCGGGAAGCAGGGGCAGCCCCGCCCTTTGAGCGGCCTTCGCCAAATTCAGCGTGAACCCGGGCGCCACCGCGAAGTCCGCGCCTGCAGATACTGCTCGGTCGATGTCATCGGCGCACAGCACGGTGCCCAGCCCAATGCTGGCAGCCGGCTCCGCGCGCTTCATGGCGCGCAGAGCGTCCAGCGCCGCCGGTGTTCGCAGCAGCACCTCGAACACCATCACCCCCCCAGCCACCAGCGCATGCGCCAAGTCTGCGGCGCGTGAAGCGTCTGGCAGAGTGAGGATAGGCATGACGGGCCCACGCGCCAAGATGCCACGCATGCCTAGAGTTGGTGTGTTCATGGCCGTTTGATTTTCGGAATAAATCGCCGGGACTGGTCGCCAATCTCAGGCGGCATGTCGGCCACTCACGTGGGCGCGAACGGGCCACAACTCCTCCACTTGGGCAACAGCCTCCCTCAGGGGCTGAACGCAGCCTTCGAGGCAGGCTCGGTCGATCCGAAAGGAGGGTCCGGCGATCGAGATGGCCCCAACTACCGGAGCGTCGTCACGGTGGCGGTCTCGAACGACCATGGCAATGGCCGAGAGCCCCACTTCGGATTCCTGTTCATTGAGCCCATAGCCCAACCGGCGGGTCGCACGAATAGGGCGGCGAAGTTCTTCCACGGTGCGGGCCGCGTTGGGCGTCACAAGGTCACCGTCGAAACCACGCGCCTGCACGTCGGCCAGAGCCTTCGCCTCGTCCATCGTCGCAAGACAGGCCTTGCCCATCGCGGTGGTGTGGAGCGGTACGCTGCGGCCACTGATCGGGTCGTAGCGGATTGACCCGGTGGCAACCAGCGCTTGCAGCAGCCTGTGTGTGGCGCTCAGCGGCGGTGCGAGTTGGGTGGCGATGACGCTGACGGCGAGTCCGTCAGGCTGGCTCATCAGCAACTCGATCACGGCAAGGCAGCGCTCCGCTGAAGAGGTACTTGGGTTTGACACGGCGTGATTATCGGTTTCGAAGGCGGCTAAAGGTGGGTAACCGATGGCATCAGTATGGTTATATGGAAACAGTTTCCAACTATTGAAGACTGCAGTCTCCAATTCACCTTTACTCCTCCATGAAATCGCTGCACAAACACATCGGAACGGCCCTCATGGCCTTAACCCTTTCCCTCGTCGCCGGCGTGAGCCACAGCGCCGAGTACCCTGAGAAATCAATCGAACTGCCGGTGCCCTGGGCCGCTGGCGGAGGAACGGATGCGGTGGCTCGGGCCTTCGCTGAGACCGCCAAGAAGCACATGAGCCAGCCGGTGGTGGTGACCGACCGGCCGGGTGCGACCGGTTCGATAGGCTTCGGCGAGGTCGCGAGAGGCACGCCTGATGGGTACAAGGTGGCCGTTCTGACGGCTGAGCTATTGGTCATCCCCACATGGGCATCGGCAAGGTCAGCCATGATGACTTCATCCTATTGGCGCGTTTCAACGCCTTGCCCGCCGCAGTGACGGTTCGCGCCGATGCGCCATGGAAAACCATCGAGGAATTCCTGGCGCACGCTCGACGCACACCCGGCGAGGTCAAGGTGGGGAACTCCGGCAACGGATCAATTTGGCAATTGGCCGCTGCGGCGCTGCAGGACAAGGTCGGGGTGCAGTTCAGTCACATTCCTTTCCAGGGCGGTAACCCGGCCGTGCTGGCCTTGATGGGTGGCCACATTGATGCTGTCACGGTGAGCCCGATTGAAGTCATGGGCTTTGTTGCTTCGGGCAGGCCCAAGACCTTGGCCGTCATGTCGGACAAGAGGGTCAAGGAATTCGAAGATGTGCCGACTTTGAAGGAGCGCAACATCGATGTGGTGATGGGCTCGTGGGCTGGCCCAGGTGTGGCCAAGAACACACCTGCGCAAGTGGTCGAAGTGCTGAAGCGTGTCGCACAACGCGCCGGTCCTGCTTGAGACCTTGGACCGATTGAACCTGAACGCAGCCTACGCCGATGATGCGACGTTCAAGGCACAGATGGTTCGTGACACGGAGGCCTTCCGAGTGCTGGTCGACAAGCTCAAGCTCAAGAACTGGGAGGCGCGCCATCTGGAGCCTCAAAAAACCCAACCGTGCGATCGTCACAACGACGAACTCGCACGGCTTGGAGGTGGTCTCTTGTCTGCCAAGGTCCGCGAACTGTTGACACTGACATTCTGTTTCGCCAAGGTGCCGACGATCGGCTGAGCCTGCAAAATGCTCTTTAGTCCACGCAGCCGGACAGAGAGGTTGCCGGCCTGCTGGTTCAGTGTGGCATCAGCAGATTCTTGTGATGAGGAGCACTACGGCGTCGGAGCGCACAACGGGGTGCCATGAAGCTGCCGGCCGAGCGTGAACAACTCCACCTTTTCATCTCTTCCCCGCAGCGCACTTTGCCCCAGCCGCATGAACTGCATCAGTGGGTCAGGCGCGAGCCTTTTCGCCAGTTGCTCTGAAACAAGAATATCGACACCGTGGTCGTTGCACAGCCCCTGGATACGCGCCGTCGTGTTGAGCACATCTCCGGTGAAGATGATGTCCTTCTTGATCACGCCGATCTCCCCGGTCGTGACGCTTCCGCAATGCAGGCCTGCCTTGAATGTCGGAACAATGCCGTACGTGCGCTGGTATTTGCCGGCCTGCCGTGCAAGCGCGTCCCGCATGGCCAAGAAACACCGGATGCAGTTGTTGTTGCGCAAGCCCTCGTCCATCGTCCAGGACACGACAATTTCATCACCGACATACTGGTAGATTTCCCCCCCGCAGTCGATGATGGGATCCGACATGTCCGCGTAATAGGCCTTGAGCATCTCGAAGTACCGCACATGCCCGAGCCTTTCGGCGAACGCCGTGGACGACTTCATGTCCAGGAACATGAAGATGCGCTCTTCCTGCACGGGCCGGTGGTATCTCCCGGTCAGGTAGTTGAACAACACGCTTTGGCCGAGGTTGTCGCCGATGTCGGAGTAGAACAAGGCAATCACCATGATGGCGGCAATGAACAGGGCAACGCTCCAGAACGCGAAGCTCGAAAGGAAGTTCCAGGTGCTGTTCCATACAACCGCGTCAAGCAGATGCGCGTCGAACTTCTGGATGTTGCTGATGGTGACCGCCACGAGCAGAAAGGCGATGATGATGGTCAGATACACCAAGGCCTTGAGTGCAATTTTCACCCCGAAGCTTCGCTGGTTGAAAAGCCTGTTGAGGTAACGCACTTCAAACAGGCCGATCGCCAATCCCGTGATCGTGGACAACACCAGGTTCGAGACGAATCCGCTTGAAAAGTCGTAAGGGTTCCCCGTTGACGGATAGTGCGTGCTGTCGCCAAGAATTCCTTTTTCGATCAGCGCATAGACCACGGTGAAGACGACCCACACGACACCGAATGGAATGGTCTGCAGAATGAGCCGTCTGTTCCTGGGAGTCATGTGCGCATCTTATCGGCGTCCCCGGTTGAAGGAAAGGAAGGCTCGAAAAGCGGATCCCCTGAGGCAAGGCCTGCGGAATTGGCGTTTTCGGTAGTGATTGCGCTGGCCTTCTCTTGCACAATGTGGGCTGATGCCTACACCCCTCCCCACCCGCTGCCTCGGCGCTGCTCGCCTCTGCGTCTCGGCCATCGGCCTGGGCCTCATGTCCCTCTCCGGCACCTACGGCGCGTCGAGTGATGACAACGGCCTGTCCGTCATCCACCACGCGCTGGACAGCGGCATCAATTTCCTCGACTCGGCCGACATGTACGGCTGGAGCCACAACGAGACCCTGGTGGGCCAGGCGCTCAAGGGCCGGCGCGACGGCGTGGTGCTGGCCACCAAGTTCGGCCAGACGCGCCAGGCCAGTGGCGGCAATGGCGTGGACGGCAGCCCGGCCTATGTCCAGCGCGCCTGCGAGGCCAGCCTGCAGCGCCTGGGGCTGGACGTGATCGACCTCTACTACGTGCACCGCATCGACCCCCAGGTGCCTATCGAGGACACCGTGGGCGCGATGGCGCGGCTGGTCGCGCAGGGCAAGGTGCGTGCGTTGGGGCTGTGCGAGGCCAGCCCGGCCACGATCCGGCGCGCCCATGCGGTACACCCGCTGGCGGCGATCCAGACCGAGTATTCGCTGCTGTACCGCGAGCAGGCCGAGGAGACGCTCAAGACCACGCGCGAGCTGGGCATCTCCTTCGTGGCCTATTCGCCGCTGGGGCGCAGCATGCTCACCGGGCGGGTGCAGTCGGCCGAGCAGGTGGCCAACGACCGGCGCAAGGACCACCCGCGGTTTCAAGGAGACAACTTCGAGCGTAACCGCGCGCTGGCCGCACACCTTGACACCCTGGCGAAGGCCAAGGGCTGCCAGAGCGGCCAGATTGCGCTGGCCTGGCTGCTGGCGCAGGGGGACGACATCGTGCCGATCCCGGGCACCAAGCAGCTGGGGCGGATTGACGAGAACCTGGGTGCGCTGGATGTGCGGCTTTCGACCGACGATCTTGCAGCGCTATCGGATGCCTTCCCGCCCGGGGCGGCTTCTGGCACCCGGTATCCGGCGGGCAGCATGAAGGGGGTCTACCTGTAGGCCAGACGGAGCCGATGTCGGCGGCTCGGTCCGTGCAGAATCCGCATCCCACCACACGTTGACCCACAGAAACTGCCCATGCCCTCACTCCGCGTCACCGAGATCAAGGCCTTCGTGCCGTCCAGGGACTTTGCAGTGTCCCGGCAGTTCTACCAGGACCTCGGCTTCACGATGGCCTCCGAGGGCGGTGGCGTGGCGTATTTCCACTACGGGCATGCCAGCTTCCTGCTGCAGGACTTCTGCGCCGAATCCCTGGCCGAGAACTTCATGATGCACCTGCTGGTGGAGGATGTGCAGGCCTGGTGGGACCATGTCCACGCCAGCGGAGTGCTCGCCAAGTACGGCGTCAAGCTGACTCCGCTGGAAGACCAGCCCTGGGGCATGC
>JBIKTP010000201.1:0-5280 GCA_044348035.1 Burkholderiaceae bacterium | reverse complement strand
ACCGTGTTCGGGACTGGCATCTGGGTACCAACGCGATCGAGTTCAGCCCAGGGCCGCTGGCCGGCACCGGCGGGCGGCCGGCCGACGGCAGCTTCGTCAAGTTCTACACCTACGATCCCAGCGGTGTGCGCATCAACATGATCAGCCTGGACGGACGCCCCGCCAAGGCAATGCCCACCGTCTGCATCTCCTGCCACGGCGGACGCGGCGACCCGCTGACCCCGCCAGACCCCGTCACCGGCAAGCAGCTGTTTGCCCTGGTGATGAACGCGTACTCGCAGCACCGTGGCGACGTCCAGGGCCGGCTGCATCCGTTCGAGCCAGCCGCGTTCGACTACTCCACCATCCCCGGATTCACCCGCGCGGATCAGGAGCCGGCCATGAAGGAAATCAACAAGATGGTGTTGTGCTCCTTCCCGCTGCCCACCGGCACCGTGGCCGCCTTCCCCGAGGACACCTGCCGGCGGGTCGCCACCCGCAACGAATACCAGGGCACCGCTGCGGCGCACCTCAAGGCCATGTATGGCGGCGACAACCTGCCCAATGCCGTTTCCGAACTGGTGGACACCTACGTAGAACCGAGCTGGACGGCGGCCGGCCAGGACGCGCTGTACCTGAATGTGCAGGGGGCCGCGTGCCGTGTCTGCCATCTGTTGCGCGGCACCGGCAACCAGTCCGACATCAGCTTCGACACCTTCGCCAACTTCGATGGCTACAAGGACCGGACCAAGGTGCACGTCGCAGACCGTGGCAACATGCCGCTGGCCAAGCTGATCTACGACAAGTTCTGGAGCACGGTCTCCATCTTCCAGACCATGGGGCGGTATCTGGTCAGCGACCTTCGCGGCATCGGTTTCGCCGCCGGCTTTGCCGATGGCGACCAGATGCCCGGCCGGCCGATTGCCGACCCAGGCCCGGACCGCGTGGTGCGCCCTGGCACCATCCCGATCTCGGCCTCCATGAGCCTGTTTGCCGATACCTACCAGTGGGCCCTGGTGAGCGGCCCGCCCGGCGGCGGCACGCTGACCCAGACCGGCAGCATGCAGCCGGTTTTCACGGCCACGCTCAATGGCACCTATGTGCTGCGCCTGGTGGCGAGCAAGGGTGCGGCTGTGAGCACCCCCGCACAGCTGACCGTGGTGGTTGACAGCAGCCTGCCCTACGATCCCGCCGCACTGCGCTTCTCCGACATCAAGGCCAGCCTGCAGGACACCCTGGCGGGCTCCGGCCAGTGCACGAGTTGCCACGCCGCAGGGGGCGACGGCATCGTGCTGCCCCCCATCTGGTACAGCAGCTACGACCGCGCAGGCACCGGCAACCCCAACGACGCCACGAATGATGCCTGGTTCTACACCGAGTTGCGCGGACGGATCAACTTCACCGACATCGTGGCCAGCCCGCTGCTGCGCAAGCCGGCAGGCCACCACCACAACGGCCTGCAACGGGCGGGTTTTGATGACAGCCGCCTGCCGGGCGACCCGGCCCGGCGCGAGTACGACAAGTACCTGAACTGGATCCTGAACGGCGCGCCACAATGAGGACGACCCAGCGGCTCGACGGCGCTCGGCGCTGCAGGCTGGCCGCCCCGTGACCCGCGCCACGCCGGCGCCTCAGTAGGTGCGTCGCGGGCCCGTGTAGATGTCGTTCGAGAACACGAACGGCGTGCGGCGCCCCACCAGTGTCTCGATCAGCGCGAGCTCCTGGTCAGTGTGGTTGATGAAGGGCGCGTTGCGGATGTTGTTGCCGGCGCCACCGTCCGTGACGATATAGACCGGCCGGTCATGGTGCTTGGCCGCAATCGATTCCCTGCTGCTCGGGTCGGCCGTGGCCTGCACGTCGGTGGCACCGTAACAGGTGCAGAAGTAGGTGCGGTCGGGCTCCGACTCGATGTAGAACCCGGTGCCCCGGATGCCGATCGTCGCGGTGGAGGATGTCAGCTTCATCGGCGAGTTGCGCGACACCGACAGCAGCTTGCCGCTGATCATGCGCAAGCCGGCGATGATCAGCGAATCGCTTCCGGAGGTGCCCTCGGGCGGCTCGATCAGCAACTTGCTGTCTCCTCGCAGGATCATCGAATGGGTGTTCACCACGAACACGATCTCGCTGTTTTGTCCGGTCTGCACGGTGTCGCCGGGCCGGATGCGGGTGTCCAGCGTGGCTTGCTGGTCGTTGACGGTCACCTGACCGGACAGTCCGTAGATGGATTGTCCGGGCGGCAGCTTGCGCGGTCGGCTGCCGAAGACGCCGAAGGTGACCGCCTGGGCGCTGACCGACGCGGCCCCGAAAAAACCTGCCGCCAATGCCCGGATCAGCCACTGGCGCCGCGGGTCGTCGATCTCGTCCATGCGTTTCATAGAGGCCCCGGTGATGCCGGGATGGCCTGCGAGAGGCGTCCCCCGATGCGTTCCCTGATGCCATCGGATGCTATCACGCAGCCGCCCGGGGGAAGGCTGCAGCCCGCGTTCTGCGAGGGGAAACGTGCAATTGTCCCGGGCGCTCGGGGTATCATCGCAGCGCGCCGCCGGGAGCCGCCAGGCACCCGGCTTGCAAGCCCGTCCAGCCAACCCGGTCCAAGCTCTCCGTGCGACTCAATTCGATCAAGCTCTCCGGCTTCAAGTCCTTTCCCGAGCCGACCAATTTCATGCTGCCAGGCCAGCTGGTCGGCGTGGTGGGCCCGAACGGCTGCGGAAAATCCAACATCATGGATGCCGTGCGCTGGGTGCTGGGAGAAAGCCGCGCCAGCGAACTGCGCGGCGAATCGATGCAGGACGTGATCTTCAACGGCACCACCAGCCGCAAGCCGGCCAGCCGGGCCAGCGTGGAACTGGTCTTCGAGAACGCCGACCACCGGGCTGGCGGCCAGTGGGGCCAGTTTGCCGAGATCGCCGTCAAGCGTGTGCTGACCCGTGACGGCACCAGCAGCTACTACATCAACAACCAGCCGGTGCGCCGGCGCGATGTGCAGGACGTATTCCTGGGCACCGGCCTGGGGCCGCGCGCCTACGCGATCATCGGGCAGGGGACGATCAGCCGCATCATCGAATCCAAACCCGAGGAACTGCGCCTGTTCCTCGAAGAGGCTGCCGGCGTCTCGAAGTACAAGGAGCGCCGGCGGGAAACCGAAAACCGGCTGAGCGATACCCGCGAGAACCTGACCCGTGTCGAAGACATCCTGCGCGAACTGGGCGCCAACCTGGAGCGGCTCGAGAAGCAGGCCGAGGTCGCCCAGCGCTACAAGTCGCTGCAGGCCGATGTGACGCTGCGCCAGCACCAGCTCTGGTACCTGCGGCTCGCGGAGGCGCAGGCCGAGCAGGCGCGCGTCAAGGTCGATGCAGAGGCAGCCGCCCTGGCCATGGAGAGCCGGGTCGCCGACCTGCGCCGCATCGAAGCCGACCTGGAGAACGTGCGGCAGGCGCATTACGCGGCAGGTGACCAGGTCAACCAGGCACAGGGTCTGCTTTACGAGGCCAGCGCCGAGGTCGGCAAGCTCGAGGCGGAAATCCGTTTTGTCGTGGAAGGGCGCCAGCGTGTCGAGCAGCGCCTGATCAGCCTGAAGGACCAGATCGCCCAGTGGGATACCCGCCGCCTGGACGCCGAGACCGAGATCGCGCAGTTGGTGGAGCGCAGCTCCCAGGCCCAGGAGGACAGCGCGGTGCTGGCGGCCCAGGTCGAAGACCATGCGCAGCAATTGCCCGAACTCGAGGACGCGTTGCGCCTGGCACAGTCGGCGGCCAACGAGCAGCGCAATGCGGTCACGCTGGTGCAGCAGCAGATCCAGGTGCTTGCCGCCGAGCAGCGCAGCCTGCAGGAGCAGCAGCGCCAGTCCGGCGCCCGGCGCGAGCGCCTGGGTTCGGACCAGAAAGCGCTGGAGGCGCCTGACGAGGCCATGCTGGCCAGGCTGCAGACCCAGATGGAAGAGGCCCAGGAAACCGCCGCCATGGACGACGCGCGCCTGCACGAACTGCAGGAGGCGCTGCCCGGCCTGGATGAAACCCGGCGCACGCAGCAGCAGGCGGTCAATACCGAATCCTCCCGCCAGGCAGCCCTGGCTGCCCGCATGGAGGCACTCAAGGCCCTGCAGGAAAAGGTGCGCACCGACGGCAAGCTGAAGCCCTGGCTGTCGCGCCACGGCCTGGAGCAGATGGCCGCCCTGTGGAGCCGCCTGCATGTGGAACAGGGCTGGGAGAACGCCCTCGAGGCCGCGATGCGCGAGCGGCTGGGCGCCCTCGAGGTGTCGGTGCTGGAGCGTGTGCGCGCCTTCGGCAACGACGCGCCGCCAGCCAAGCTGACCTTCTTCGCCGCGCCGGATGCGGCAGCCCCCGGTCCATCGGGCGGCTTGCCCCGGCTGTCGGATCTGTTGCGCCCGCATGATGCCGGCCAGGGGGCGGTGCTGCGCGACTGGCTGCAGGGCTGCTACACCGCGGCGGACCTGGACGATGCCCTGGCGCTGCGCAGCCAGCTGCAGGCCGGCGAGGCGATCTTCGTGCCGGCCGGGCACGCCGTCACCCGGTACAGCGTGAGCTTCTATGCACCCGACTCCGAGCAGGCAGGCCTGCTGGCCCGTGCCCAGGAGATCGAGAACCTCGACAAGCAGCTGCGCGCCCAGACCCTGATCGGCGAGCAGTCGCGCCAGGCGCTGGCCCGGGCCGAGTCGGCCTATGCCGAAGCCTCGCAGACGCTGGTGCAACTGCGCCGGGAGGCCTCACAGAGCCAGGCCCGCGCCCATGAGTTGCAGGTGCAGGTGCTGCGCCTGCGCCAGCTTGCCGAGCAGGCCCGTGCGCGCAACGAACAGCTCAGTGGCGAGATGGCCGAGCTCGACGCCCAGCTGGAGGACCTGGAGCAACGCCGCATCACGGCGGAGGCACGGTTCGAGGAGCTCGACATGCAGCTGGCCGACACCCAGGAGCGCCATGCCCTGCTCGATGAACGCGTGCTGCAGGCCGAGCGCCGCCTCAACGACAGCCGCGAGCAGCAGCGCCAGGTGGAACGCAAGGCCCAGGAGGCGGACTTCGCCATGCGCAGCCTGCATGTCCGGCAGTCGGAACTCCAGCGCGCCATGGACACCGCCGTGCAGCAATCCGCCGGCCTGCAGCAGGAGCAGCAACGCGCCCGAGACGAACTGGCCCGCCTGACGGACGCCGCCGCGCAGGCTGGGCTGCAGAATGCGCTGGCGCTCAAGATGGAGCGCGAACAGGCGCTGGGCGCGCGGCGCAGCGAATACGACGACCTCACAGCCAAGCTGCGCGCCAGCGACGAACGCCGTCTGCAGCTCGAGCGCGA
>JBIKTP010000200.1:0-5289 GCA_044348035.1 Burkholderiaceae bacterium | reverse complement strand
GCGGCTGAAGTCGATCCCGGGCGAGGTGCAGGACCCGGTAGCCCCGCATGTGGCCTGCGTCTTCGCGCCGCGCTGCACCCATGCCACCGCGCAGTGCCGCAGCGAGGTGCCGGTGCTGGTGGATATCGATGGCGGGCGGCGCGTCGCCTGTCTGCGCCAGGAGGAGATCGGATGAGCAGCTCTGCGCTGGTGTCCCTTCAAGGCGTGAGCGTCGTCTTCGGCGGGCAGGTGCGCGCGCTCGACGACGTGACGCTGCAGATCGACCAGGGCGACATCGTCGGCCTGGTCGGCGAATCGGGCTCTGGCAAGACCACGCTGTGCCGTGTGTTGGTGGGGCTGACACCGCCCTCGGCCGGCAGTGTGTCCCTGGACGGGGAGTCCGTGGCAGAACAGCTGGCACGCCAGCCGCTGGCCTTCCGGCGCCGGGTGCAGATGCTGCTGCAGGATGCGGTGGCCTCGCTGTCGCCGCGCATGACCATCGGGCGCACGCTGCGCGAACCGATCGCCATACACAGCCTGCCGAAGGCCGAGGCCGAGCAGCGGTTGATGGCCATCCTGCAGCGCCTGGGCCTGCCGGCCGACGTGACGGCCAAGTACCCGCACCAGATCTCCGGCGGGCAGGCGCGCCGGGTGGGCGTGGCGCGCGCACTGGTCATGCAGCCGCAGGTCATCGTCGCCGACGAGCCCACTGCGGGGCTCGATGTGTCGGTGCAGGGCGAACTGCTCAACCTGCTGCTCGACCTGCAGCAGGAGTTCGGCCTGACCTACCTGCTGGTGAGCCACAACCTCAACGTGATCCGGCGCGTGACCCGTCGCACCGCCGTCATGTACCTGGGCCAGATCGTCGAGCAGGCGCCGACGCAGGCGTTGTTCGACAAGCCTGCACATCCGTATTCAGCGGCGCTGCTGTCCACCAACCCGGCCATCGACCCGGCCCGGCGGGCACGGCGTATCGTGCTGCAGGGCGAGATCCCCAGCGTGGTGAACCCGCCGTCGGGCTGCCGGTTCCATACACGCTGCCCGGTGGCGCAGGCGCGCTGCAAGACCGATGCGCCCGCACTGGCCGAGGCGGGCGAGGGGCGACTGGTGCGCTGCCACTTTCCGTATTCGCTCAGCCTACAACGTTGAGTCTGACCATGAAGGCTGTTCGCGCGACATGACGAACCCGGGCTCGAAACCGTTCAGCGCATCGTTCAAGACCAGCATCGGCGCTTCGGGACGGCTGCTGAGAACGATGTGTTTGCCAATCCGGCGGACAAAGACTTCCGAGCCCTCGAACTGGAATTCCTTTGGCAGTCGAACGACCTGGCGGCGGCCGTGCTTGAACACTTTCGCGCGTACGAGGGGACGTGCTGGGTTGGACATGAGCGGCCTCCAATCAAAGTGCTGACCATCGAATGTATACCGGCTTGATTCAAGGCCTTGAAGCATGAAGACCCTCACCCACTTCCCCCGCCCGGTGCGCGAGATCATGACCGCCTGGATCCCGATGCCCGATGGCGTGCAACTGGCCGCACGCATCTGGCTGCCCGAGGACGCCGAGTCCGACCCGGTGCCGGCGATCCTGGAGTACCTGCCCTACCGGCGGCGTGACGGCACCGCCACCCGCGACTCCGTGACCCAGCCCTACATCGCCGGCCACGGGTATGCTGCGGTGCGGGTCGACATCCGCGGCACCGGCGACTCCGGCGGGGTGATGCGCGACGAGTACGACGCGCCCGAGCTGTCCGACGGCGTGGCGGTGATCGCCTGGCTGGCCGCGCAGCCCTGGTGCAGCGGGCGGGTCGGCATGTGGGGCATCAGCTGGGGCGGCTTCAACACCCTGCAGGTCGCCGCGCTGCAGCCACCGGCGCTCAAGGCCATCATGCCCATCGGCTTCACCCACGACCGCTACAACGGCGACTGCCACTACATGGGCGGCTGCATGGTCGAGGGCAACACCAGCTGGGGCGGCACGCTGCTGTCGGGCACGGCGCGCCCGCCGGACCCGGCCGTGGTCGGCGACCGCTGGCGCAGCATGTGGCTGGAGCGGCTGGAGGCCACCGAATTGCCGGTGCTGGCCTGGCTGTCGCACCAGCGCCGCGACGACTACTGGAAACCCGGCTCGGTCTGCGAGGACTACCGCCGCATCCAGGTGCCGGTGTACGCCATCAGCGGCTGGCAGGACAGTTATTCGCGCAACCTGCTGCCCCTGCTGGAGAACCTGCAGGTGCCGAAAAAGGCGCTGGTGGGGCCCTGGGCGCATTCGGTGCCGCACCTTGCGCGCCCCGGTCCGGCCATCGGATTCCTGCAGGAGGCCCTGCGCTGGTGGGACCACTGGCTCAAGGACCGCGACACCGGCATCATGGACGAACCCCTGCTGCGGGTGTGGATGGGCGGCTGGATCCGCCCCGCCAAGCATGTGCCCGAATGGCCGGGCCGCTGGGTGGCCGAGCCGGTCTGGCCGCCGGTGCAGCGTGCGCCGCTGGTGCTGCACCTCAACGCCCATGGTCTGGGTGAGCAGGCCGGTGGCGCAGACCTGCGGGTCGTGTGCAGCCCGCAGACGACCGGTCTGCGCGCCGGCTACCAGTGTGCGTACGGGCTGGGCCCCGAGCTGTCCGACGACCAGCGGGTGGACGACGCGTTCAGCCTGTGTTTCGACACCGAACCGCTGGCGCAGCCCATGGAGCTGCTGGGCGCCGCCGAACTCGAACTCGAGGTGTGTTGCGACCAGCCCCAGGCCCTCCTGGCGGCGCGCCTGTGCGACGTGGCGCCCGACGGCAGCTCGCTGCGGCTGGACTACGGCCTGCTGAACCTGTCGCACCGCGATTCCGACGCCGCCCCCGCGCCCCTGGTGCCGGGGCAGTGGGTGCGCGTGCGCATCCCGCTGTGCGGCACGGCGCAGCGGATCGACCCGGGGCACCGGCTGCGCCTGGCGCTGTCCACGAGCTACTGGCCGATCGCCTGGCCATCGCCCGCCCGCGCCACCGTGACGGTGCGCTGCGGCACCAGCCTGCTGCGCCTGCCGCGACGCACGGTGGAGCCGGCCAGCGAGCCGGCGCTGGCGCCGTTCGGCGAACCTGAAGGTTCCGCGCCGCTGGCCGTGCAGGAGACCCGCGCGCGCAACATCGCTCGTTCGCTCGACCACCTGGAGGAGCGCATGGCCGAGGGCCAGGTCGACCTGCGCCGCACCCGTGACCGCGGTGCCTGGCGCACCGTCGACACCGATGTCGAATACGACACCAACGGCGAGATGCGTTTCTCGATCCAGGCCGACGACCCCCTGAGCGCCGAGCAGGAGATCGACCTGCAGACCACCATGGGCCGGCCGGGATGGCGCATCCGCACACGCGCGCAGACGCGGATCCGCTGCACCGCCGACGCTTTCCTGGTCGATGCCCGGCTGGAGGCCTGGGAGGGCGAGCAGCAGGTGTTCGAGCGCCAATGGGAGCAGCGCATCGCGCGGGATCAGGTCTGAGCATTCGATGCAGCAGCAAGCAAGACCATGATCATGAACCTGAGGCAGTCTGCCCTATGACGGCAAACCCGTTTCAACTCCAGCCGCTGTCCCCCGCCTGTGGCGCCGAGGTCATCGGCATTGACCTGACACGCGCGGACGACGCTTCCATGCAGTCGGTCTTTGCGGCACTGGCCGCGCACGGCGTGTTGTTCTTCCGTGACCAGCATTTCACGCCGGAACAGCAGGTCGCGGTCACGCGCCGCTTCGGCCCGGTGCTGCGCGTGCCCTACATCCGGCACCTCGACGCGCACCCCGACATCATCGCCGTGCTCAAGGAGGCCGACGAACGGCGCATCAGCACCTTCGGCGGCACCTGGCACAGCGACTTCTCGTTTCTGGACGAACCGCCCAGCCTGACGCTGCTGTATGCGATCGAACTGCCGCCGGTGGGCGGCGACACCCTGTGGGCCAGCCAATATGCCGCCTACGACGCGCTGTCGCCGGGCATGCAGCGGCTGCTCGACCCCTTGCGCTGCGTGCAGACTGCCTGGCCGCACGGCACCCGCGGCCCGGGTATCGACGCTCCGGTGAGCCGCTCGGTCGGCATGGTGCGCGGCGACCCCGCCGCCGACCGCGAGGTGCTGCAGCCGGTGGTGCGGGTGCATCCGGTGACCGGGCGCAAGGCCCTGTTCGTCAACCCGGTCTACAGCCAGAAGTTCGAGGGCATGAGCGAGGCGGAGTCCCGGCCGCTGCTGCAGTTCCTGTTCCAGCATGCCACCAGCCCCGAGTTCTGCTGCCGGCTACGCTGGGCCCCGGGCACGCTCGCGGTGTGGGACAACCGCTGCCTGATGCATCTGGCCATCAACGACTACGACGGCAGCCGGCGGCTGTTGCACCGCACGACGGTGGCGGGTGAGCGGCCACGGGGGCCGTAGATTTCAGGGCAGATCGTGCACTGCCGACGGGCGACCATTGCCGATGTCAAGAATGTGGCTATCGGAGCCGCAGGCAGTGGCAGCCAACCGCCGAATCTTTGAGACCTTGTCAGACGGCCGAATGCGCGACCTTGAGGCCGAGATGCTGAACGAATGGATCGAAGTCGCGGTCCGCATGCAGCAGGGCCATGTCGTTCTCGATGCAAAAGGTTGCTATGAGCGTGTCAATGGTCTTGCGAATCGTCACCCCACGGTCGCGAAGCGACCGATAGTGTTCCGAAGCCCTGACCGCGAGCGCGTACCCCACCAGATCGACATGCTCGAAAGCGTCCAGTGTCCGCTTGACCAACCTGTACTGTCGTTCTTCGCGCACGCCCTGCAATACCTCGGCAGCAATCAGGTCCCCTACTGCCAGAGGGACACTGCCAAGGTACCCGTCAAGCAACGCGACCTGGGGCGTGTCCGCCGCCCGGAAATAGTCGATCCAGACACTGGAGTCGACCAGAATCATCGGTCGGTCCTCATCGATGTCAGATCACCCTCCCAGGTGATCTTGCCTTTCAACTCCCGCGCCTTTTCCTGGGCACGCAGTTGCACCAGAGTCCTGAGGCCCAGTTCAACCGCCTCGCGCTTTGTCTTTGCACCGGTTGCCCGCAGGGCATCTTTCATGAGCTTGTCTTCGATCTCGATGTTCGTGCGCATGGTGTGTACCTCCGTCTCTGTTTATACACATCTTAACTCTTGCGGCTCCTCAAGGACAGGTTCGATGCTTTCCTGGAGCGCGGCACCTGCCGACCGGGTCCGTCAGGAAAATCTGCCAGGTGTTGCTGTCTGCCAGGCGCTGGCGCTCGAACCCCGCTGCCGTCCGCACCAGGGCAGGTTCGTGGGCTTCTTCAAGTCGACGGTGACGGGAGG
>JBIKTP010000199.1:0-5293 GCA_044348035.1 Burkholderiaceae bacterium | reverse complement strand
TGCAGCCGCCCGCTGGCGATGTCCTTCTGCCGGGCGAGCACCTCCTGCTGCACGGCGGCGGGTACCTGCGGGCCGAAGTCGCCGACGCGCACCATGCCCTCCCGCACGCCCCCCCAGACCGTGCCGCTGGTCCAGGTGCCATCGCGCACGGCTCGCGCCCGACGGGTGTAGTAGTCGCCCCACTCATGGGTCACCGCGATGATCTGCGCCTGCGGTGCCACGGAGCGCATGTCGGAGTGGTAGGCCACCGCCATCTTGCCGCGCTCCTGCGCGGCGACCATGACGGCATTGGAGCCAGTGTGGAAGGCCAGCACGTCCGCGTCCTGGTTGAACAGCGTCATCGCCGCGTCACGCTCGCGCGCCGGGTCGAACCAGACGCCCAGCCAGATCACCCGGACCTGGGCCCGGGGGTTGACCGAACGCATGCCGAGGGTGAAGGCGTTGATGCCCTGCAGCACTTCGGGTATGGGAAAGCCGGCCACATAACCCGCCACCTGTGTGCGCGTCATGCGCCCGGCGGCCACC
This sequence comes from Burkholderiaceae bacterium, assembly GCA_044348035.1. GTDB lineage: Bacteria > Pseudomonadota > Gammaproteobacteria > Burkholderiales > Burkholderiaceae_C > CAISIP01. The sequence continues at coordinate 4,768 of JBIKTP010000199.1, read as the reverse complement.
CCGGCCAGGTAGCGCCCCTCGTAATAGCGGGCGTTGGCCGCCGCGACATTGGGCGCCGTCTTGTAGCCGGTGATCGACTCGAAGCGCACCTGCGGAAACTCCTGCGCCACCTTCAGCGTGGGCTCCATGTAGCCGAAGCTGGGCGTGAAGATCAGCTGGTGGCCCTGCTGCGCCAGATCGCGGATCACGCGCTCGGCATCCGGCCCTTCGGCCACGTTCTCGACATAGGTGGTCTGTACCGGCGCCAGCGCGCGGGCCTTCGCATCCGCATTCAGGGCGCGCTCCATGGCCAGGCGGCCCTGGTCATGCTGGCGCACCCAGCCGGCCGGGGTCAGGGGCGCGACATACACGAAGCCGACTTTGAGCGGCGCGGGGCCGGCAGCGGCGGCGGAAAGGGAAAAACAGGCGGCCGCGAATGCGGCAGCGAGGTTTTTGTACATGGTGGTCCTCTACATGGCTCCGGGTGAAAACAACAAGGCCTGCGGAGCAGCAGGCCTTGTTTCAGGATTCTATCCGCCGGGTCGCGGTACCTACTGAAAGCGCTCGAACACCTCCTCCAGCCGCTCCAGACACTGGCGCCGCCGTGTCTCGGGGATGAAGCTGGCCTGGAAACTGTTGTGCGCCAGCTGCCAGGCCTGCTGCGCCGACAGGCCCAGCGCGGCGAAGGTCTGCGTGAAGTTCTCGTTGATGTAGCCGCCGAAATAGGCCGGGTCGTCGGAGTTGACCGTGGCCACGATACCGGCATCCAGCAGGCGGCCGAGGTTGTGGTCGGCCAGTCTGGGGAACACGCACAGCTTCAGGTTGGACAACGGGCAGACGGTCAGCGGAATACGGTCCGCCGCCAGGCGGCGCAGCAGGGCCGGGTCCTGCATGGCCTGCACGCCGTGGTCGATGCGCTCGACCTTGAGCACATCGAGCGCGCTCCAGATGTAGGCTGGCGGCCCCTCCTCGCCGGCGTGCGCCACCAGATGGAAGCCGAGTTCGCGGCAGCGCGCGAACACCCGCGCGAACTTCTCCGGCGGGTGGCCGACCTCGCTCGACGCCAGGCCGATGCCCACCAGCATGTCGCGCCAGGGCAGCGCCTGCTCCAGGCACTCGAAGGCCTCCTGCTCGCTCAGGTGGCGCAGGAAGCACAGGATCAGCGAGGCACTCATGCCGAACTCGGCCGCCGCGTCCGTGCAGGCGCGGTGCAGGCCGCGGATCACGACACCGGCGTCGACACCATGGCCGGTGTGGGTCTGGGTGTCGAAGAAGATCTCGGCATGCAGCACGTTGTCGGCATGGGCCCGCGCGAGGTAGGCGTGCGTCATGTCGTAGAAGTCCTGCTCGGTGCGCAGCACCTGGGTGCCGGCGTGGTAGAGGTCCAGGAAACTTTGCAGGTTCTCGAACACGTAGGCGGCGCGCAGCGAGGCAACATCAGGGTACGGAAAGGCCATGCGGTTGCGCGCGGCCAGTGCAAAGATCAGCTCGGGCTCCAGCGAGCCCTCCACATGCATGTGCAGTTCGGCCTTGGGCATGGCGCGCAGCAGCTCGGGCAGGCGGCCGGCGGCAACGGGTTTGACTCTCACGGGGTGTCCTCCTCTTGAACGCAAAGGGCCGCCCGAAGGCGGCCCCTGTCAGCTGACTGGCCGTCGGGCCCCTTACTTGCCGCCAGGCACCTTGCCTTCGACACCCTTGATGTAGAAGTTGACGCCGCTCAGGAACTTGTCGTCGGCGACGGCATCCTTGGCCAGGATCACCTTGCCGTCCTGGCCGACGATCGGGCCCTTCCAGATGTTGTAGGTGCCGGCCTTCAGCCCGGCCTTGATCTCGTCGATGCGGGCCTTGGTTTCAGCGGGCACGTCAGCGGCGATCGAGACCATGTCGATGGCGCCTTCCTTGTGGCCCCACCAGACGCCGGTGCCACCCTTCCAGGAGCCGTCCAGCGCTTCCTTGGTGGCCTTGATGTAGTACGGAGCCCAGTTGATGATGGCCGAGCCGAGGTGGGCTGTCGGACCATAGGCGGTCATGTCCGAATCCCAGCCGAAGGCGCGCTTGCCCTTTTCCTGGGCGGTCTTGAGCACGGCCGCGGAATCGGTGTTCTGGAACAGCACGTCGGCGCCGCCGTTGATCAGTGCGGTGGCGGCTTCGGTTTCCTTCGGTGGGCTGAACCAGGCGTTCACCCAGACCACCTTGGTCTTGATCTTCGGGTTGCTCGACTGCGCGCCGAGCGTGAAGCTGTTGATGTTGCGGATCACCTCGGGAATCGGGATAGAGGCCACGATGCCCAGCGTGTTGGTCTTGGTCATCTTGCCGGCGATCACGCCCGCCATGTAGGCGCCCTCGTAGGTGCGGCTGTCATAGGTGCGCATGTTCTCGGCCTGCTTGTAGCCGGTGGCATGCTCGAACCACACACCCTTGTTGTCGGCGGCCACCTTCAGCATCGGCTCCATGTAGCCGAAGGTGGTGCCGAAGATCAGCTTGTTGCCCTGGCTGGCCATGTCGCGGATGACGCGCTCGGCATCGGCCGACTCAGGCACGTTCTCGACGAACGAGGTGACGATCTTGTCGCCGAATTCCTTCTCGAGCGCCTTGCGCGCCGTGTCGTGGGCGAACGTCCAGCCGCCATCACCGACCGGCCCGACATAGGCGAACGCGATCTTGAGCGGCTCAGGCTTGGGCGGCGCCGATGCGGCTTGTGCGGGTGCCGGCGCTGCTGCGGCCGGCTTGGGCTCTTCCTTCTTGCCGCAGCCCACGAGGACGGCGGCCGAGATTGCCGACAGCGCGGCAACCCGGAGAAGAGATCGTTTGTTCAGGTCTGTCATGGTGATCCTCTGTGGGATGGTTGAAAAAGCGCTCATTATGAGCCGGGAAAAAAGGGCTTGCCGATGGAGGCCGGCATGTTGATCCGGATCCACTGCGGGTTGCGGGAGATCAGGGCCAGCACCAGGATCGTGGCCAGGTAGGGCAGCATCGTCAGGAACTGGCTGGGAATGTTGACGCCTATGCCCTGCAGATGGAACTGCAGCATGGTGACACCACCGAACAGGTAGGCCCCCAGCAGCACACGCGCCGGGCGCCAGGTGGCAAAGGTGGTCAGGGCCAGCGCGATCCAGCCATTGCCCGACACCATGCCCTCGACCCACAGGGGGGTGTAGATCACCGACAGGTAGGCGCCAGCCAGGCCGCACAGCGCGCCGCCACAGGCCACGGCCAGCAGCCGGATCAGCCGCACCGGATACCCCAGCGCATGGGCCGACTCGGGGCTCTCGCCGACGCTGCGCATCACCAGGCCGCTGCGGGTGCGGTACATGAACCAGATCATGGCCAGCGCCAGCAGCGCGGTCAGGTAGACCAGCGGGTGGTGGCGAAACAGCGCGGGCCCGACGAACGGAATGTCGGCCAGGTAGGGGATGGCAAAACTGGCCCGGTCGGGGATCTTGGCCTGCACGTAACCGGTGCCCACGAAGGCCGAAAACCCGGTGCCGAACAGCGTCAATGCCAGACCGGTCGCGTACTGGTTGGTGTTGAGCCAGATGACCAGCAGACCGAACAGGGTCGCCAGGAAGGCCCCCGCCGCGATGCCGGCGGCAAAACCGGCCCAGTCGTTGCCGGTATGCACCACCGTGGCAAAGCCGGCGATCGCCGCGCACAGCATCATGCCTTCGGCGCCCAGGTTGACGATGCCGACCTTTTCGTTGATCAGCAGGCCCAGCGAGGCCAGCGCCAGGACGGTGCCACCGCTCAGTGTCGCGGCAATCAGCAGCGCATACGATTCCATCAGTTGCCTCCCGGTCGGCCGATGCGCAGCCGGTAGTTGACCAGTGTGTCGCAGGCCAGCAGGCAGAACAGCAGCAGCCCCTGGAACACGCCGGTGAGCGATTTTGTCAGGCCCATGCGCGACTGGGCCATCTCGCCGCCGATATAGAACATGCTCATCAGGATGGCGGAGAAGACCATGCCCACCGGATGCAGGCGGCCCACGTAGGCCACGATGATGGCCGCAAACCCATAACCGGCCGGCACGTAGACCGTCAACTGGCCGATCGGGCCAGCCACCTCCAGCGCCCCGGCCAGTCCGGCCGCCCCGCCGGAGACCAGCAAGGCCGTCCAGAGCGCCTGGCGCGACGAGAAACCGGCATAGCGCGCAGCTGCAGGCGCCAGACCCCCGACCTGCTGGGCGAAGCCGGCCCGGGTACGGAACAGGAACACCCACAGCGCCACCACGCCCGCGATGGCCAGCAGCACGCCGATGCTGACGCGGGAACCCTCGAACGGCCGCGGGATGCGGGTCGCCGCCTCGAAGGTCTTGGTCTGGGGAAAATTGAAACCCATCGGATCCTTCCAGGGGCCGCCAACCAGATAGGACAACACCTGCACCGCCACATACACCAGCATCAGGCTGACCAGGATCTCGTTGGCATTGAAGCGGTCCCGCAGCAGGGCCGTGACGGAGGCCCAGAGCATGCCGCCGACCATGCCGGCCAGCACGATGGGCAGCACGATCCAGGCGCCGGTGGTCTTGTCGGCCATCAGTGCCACCCCGCCGGCAAAGATGGCGCCCATGATGTACTGGCCCTCGGCGCCGATGTTCCAGACGTTGGAGCGGAAACACACGGCCAGCCCCAGCGCGATGATCAGCAGCGGCGTGGCCTTGACCACGAGCTCGCCCAGGGCATACCCATTGCGGATCGGCTGCCAGAAGAACATCTCCAGGCCGCGCAAAGGGTCCTTGCCGAGCGCGGCGAACAGGATCACGCCGAGGACCACCGTCAGGAACAGTGCCAGG
>JBIKTP010000198.1:0-5306 GCA_044348035.1 Burkholderiaceae bacterium | reverse complement strand
GCCTCCGGGACTGCTCGTGCGGCTGGTCCGCCAGTTCAACAACCTGCTGCTGATCGTGCTGATGGTGGCTTCGGTGGTGACCGTGGCCATCGGACATTGGGTCGACGGCGCGGTCATCGCTGCGGTGGTGGTGCTCAATGCCCTGATCGGCTTCGTGCAGGAGGGCAAGGCCGAGCGGGCACTGCAGGCCATCCGCCACCTGCTCTCGCCGCATGCGGTGGTGCTGCGCGACGGCCGACAGCACGACATCGATGCGGCAGACCTGGTGCCCGGCGACATTGTGCTGCTGGCCTCCGGCGACAGCCTCCCGGCCGACGTGCGCCTGCTGCAGGCGCGCAGCCTGCGGGTCGACGAATCCGCCCTGACCGGCGAGTCGGTGCCGGTGGACAAGGACACCGGCCCGGTGGCGGCCGATGCCTCCATCGGCGACCGCCTGTGCATGGGCTATGCCGGCACCCTGGTGACCCAGGGGCAGGCGCGTGCGGTCGTCGTGGCCACCGGCGCCGCCACCGAGATCGGCCGCATCGGTCGCATGCTGGCCTCGGTCGAGGAAGGCACGACACCGCTGCTGGCGAAGATGTCCGTCTTCGGCAGGCGCCTTACCCTGGTGATCCTGGGGGCCGCCGGGCTGCTTTTCCTTTTCGGCACGCTCGTGCGCGGCATGTCGGCCGCCGAGACCTTCATGGCTGCGGTTGGCCTGGCGGTGGCGGCGATTCCCGAGGGCCTGCCGGCCATCCTCACCATCACGCTGGCGATCGGCGTGCAGCGAATGGCCCGTCGGCATGCGGTGATCCGTCGCCTGCCGGCGGTCGAGACACTGGGGTCGGTGACGGTGATCTGCTCCGACAAGACCGGTACGCTCACCCGCAACGAGATGACCGTGCAGTCAGTGGTCTGCAGCGGACAGACACTCGAGGTGCAAGGAGCGGGGTACGCCCCCCAGGGTGCCCTGATGCGCGACGGCCAGGCCATCGACACCGCAGCACTGCCGCTGACCGCCCCGGTGCTGCTGCGGCTCGCCGAGGTCGCGGCCCTGTGCAACGATGCCAGCCTGCACGAAGACGCCACCGGCTGGCGCCTGGCCGGCGACCCGACCGAAGGCGCCCTGCTCACCCTGGCGATGAAAGCCGGCCTGAACCCGGGCGCGCTCACGATCGACCGCGAACGGCTGGATGCCATCCCCTTCGAGTCCGAACACCGCTACATGGCCACGCTGCATGCGCGCGGCGATCGCACGGTGGTTCTGCTCAAGGGCGCTCCCGAACGGGTGCTGGCCATGTGTACCCGGCAGGCAGGCCCTGACGGACAGGCGCAGGCCTTGGCGACGGACGCATGGCGCGACGCCATCGACGCCCAGGCCCGCGCCGGACGGCGCGTGCTGGCGCTGGCCGAACGCGAACTGCCGGCCGGCAGGCAGGACCTGCAGCACAGCGATGTCGAACAGGGGCTGACCTTGCTGGGCATCGTCGGCATCATCGATCCGCCGCGCGCGGAAGCCGTCGAGGCGGTGGCCCGATGCCATGCTGCCGGCATCCGCGTCGTGATGATCACCGGCGACCACGGCGTGACCGCCAGTGCCATTGCCGGCCAGCTCGGCATGGGCCAGGACCATCGTGCCGTCAACGGGCCCGAGATCGAGGCCATGGACGACGCCGCCCTGCGAGATGCGGTGCGCGATACCCGCGTGTTCGCGCGTGCGAGTCCCGAACACAAGCTGCGCCTGGTCCGGGCGATGAAGGCCAACGGCGAGATCGTCGCCATGACCGGCGACGGCATCAACGATGCACCGGCGCTCAAGCAGGCCGATGTCGGTGTGGCCATGGGCATGAAGGGCACGGAGGCTGCGAAGCAGGCCGGCGCTGTGGTGCTGGCCGACGACAACTTCGCGTCGATCGCCCACGCCGTCGAAGAGGGGCGCACCGTCTACGACAACCTGAAGAAAACCGTCACCTTCCTGCTGCCGATCAACGGCGGCGAGTCGCTGACCCTGCTGCTGGCCATTCTGCTGGGCGTGGCCATGCCGATCCTGCCGGCGCAGGTGCTCTGGGTGAACATGGTCAGCTCGGTGGCCCTGGCGATGGTGCTCGCGTTCGAGCCGACCGAAGCCGATGTCATGCGCCGGCCGCCCCGGCCAGCCGGCGAGCCGCTGCTGTCGCGTTTCCTGGTCTGGCGCGTCATGTTCGTCTCGGCGCTTTTCCTGGCCGGCATCTTCGGCGTATTCGAGTGGGCGCTGTGGCATGGCGAGAGCATCGAAGCAGCGCGTACGGTGGCGGTCAACACGCTGGTGTGCATGGAGGTGTTCTACCTGTTCAGCGTGCGGTACCTGAAGTCTCCGTCCTTCACCTGGCAAGGGGTTCGCGGCACGCCGCGGGTGCTGGTCGCGGTCGGTGGTGTGTTGCTGCTGCAGCTGCTCTTCACCTACACCCCGCTGATGCAGCTGCTGTTCCGTACCGAAGCGCTGCCGCTGGTCTGGGGCCTGCGCATCCTGGCGATCGGCGTCGGGGTGCTGGTGATCCTGGAGGTCGAGAAGGCTGTGCTGCGGCGCGTCGGCGCGGTCCTCTGACTGCTGCCCGCTGGTGGGGCCGTGCCGCACAGGCTTTATGGCGCCCGCAGGACCTCGGGCGAAAGCTCCTGAATTGCCTGGTAGTGGGACAGAAACACCCGGCCGCTCAGTTCGCGCAGGAAATGCGTGTCTTTCAGCCGGTCCATCACCGGGCCCTTCACCTCGCTCAGGTGCAAGGAGATTCCCGAATCATGCAGTCGCCGGTCAATGGCCTCCAGGCTCTCCAGGGCACTGGCATCGATGGCATTGATGGCCGAGCACTGCAAGACCAGATGCTCGACCTGGGGGTGGGCCGCGACGGCGTCGTTGACCCCGTCCTCCAGCGCCCGCGCGTTGGCAAAGTACAGGCTTCCGTCCACACGCAGGCTCAGCACGCGCGGGCTGGTGGTGACCTGATGGCGCAAGATGTTCCTGAAATGCTCCGTGCCCGCCACCAGTCCGACTTCAGCCATGTGCGGGCGACTGGTGCGGTACAGGAAAAGGCCCAGCGACACCGCCACGCCCACCACCAACCCGACCTCCACCCCCTGGACGAGCGTCATGAGGAGGGTCGCCATTGCAGCCGCAAAATCGGTACGGGAATAGGCCCAGGTACGCTTGAGGATCCCCAGGTCCACCAGGGACAGTACCGCCACGATGATGGTGGCGGCCAGCGTGGCCTGCGGCAGAAAATAGATGGCGGGCGTCAGGAAGAGCGAGGCCAGCGTGATGCCGGCAGCGGTGTAGACGCCGGCGGCAGGTGTTTGCGCGCCGGCATCAAAGTTCACGACCGAGCGTGCGAATCCTCCGGTGACAGGAAACCCCCCGGTGAAGGCCGCCGACAGGTTGCTGGCGCCAAGCGCCACGAGTTCCTGGTCCGGCTCGATGCGCTGGCGCCGCTTGGCAGCGAGTGTCTGCCCCACCGAGACCGACTCCACGAATCCGATGATGCTGATCAGCAACGCTGGCACGGCCAGGGATTGCCACAGTGCCAGGTCCCACACCGGCAGGGTCAAGGGCGGCAGGCCCTGCGGAACAGTGCCCACCACCTTGAGGCCCTGGCCCTGCCAATCCAGGGCCCAGGCCAGCGAGGCGGTGACAGCGATCGCGGCCACCGGGCCGGCCTTGGCGATCACATCGGCCAGACGGGCATGGAGACCCAGACGCACGAGCAGCGGCTTGAGGCCCTTGCGCACCCAGAACAGGAAGGCCAGGGCCAGCAGGCCCACCACCAGCGTGAGCCCGTGGACATGGGGCACCTGCAGCAGCAGCGCGTGCGTGAGCTCGATGAAATTGTGTCCCTCGGCCTTCACGCCCATGAGGGTCTTCAGCTGGCTGATGGCAATCAGCAGACCCGAGGCGGAGATGAAGGCGGAGATCACCGGGTGGCTCAGAAAATTGGCCAGAAAACCCAGACGCAGGAGACCCATGAGCAGCAGCATGGCCCCGGACAGGAAGGCCAGCGTGATCGCCACGGCCCAGTAGGCCGGGGTGCCCACCGCAGCATGCTGGCCAATCGCCGCCGCCGTCATGAGCGACACCACGGCCACCGGACCCACGGCGAGCACCCGGCTGGTGCCCAGCAGGGCATAGAGCAGGAGCGGCGCCACACTGGCATACAGGCCCACCTCCGGAGGCAGGCCGGCCAGCAGCGCGTAGGCCAGGCTCTGCGGGATCAGCATGATCGTCACGATGAGCGCGGCCACCAGGTCGCTGGTCAGCGTGTCGCGCGTGTACCGGCTCCCCCAGTCCAGGATGGGCAGCGAGGGCAGCATGCCGCGGATTCTGGAGGAAGGCCGCATCAACCCACCATCTCGGGGTTGGCCAACCACTCGCGGCCCTTGAGCATGGCGTCCCAGTACAGGGGCGGCAGGATGCGCTCCTTGAGGTACCAGGCCAGTGCAGAGGGGCGGGTCCCGTCGATCAGCCAAGTGGGCAGGCTGGGGGCCAGCTTGCCGCCGTAGGTGAACTCGGCCAGCACGATCTTTCCACGCTCCACCGTCAGCGGGCAGGAGCCATAACCGTCGTACCGGGCCTCACCCCGGGACCCGCCGCGCATGGCAAGAAGATTGTGGGTCACCACAGGCGCCTGTTTGCGCGCTGCTGCGGCGGTCTTGGCATTGCTGGTGTTGCCGGCATCGCCCAGCGCGAAGATGTTGGCGTACTTCCTGTGGCGCAGGCTGGACGGGTCCACATCGGTCCAGCCGGCGGCATCGGCCAGCGGACTGACGCGGATGAAATCAGGTGCCTTCTGCGGTGGCACCACATGCAGCATGTCGAAATCCTGGGTGACCAGTGTCTTGCTGCCGTCGGCACCGGTCTGGCTGAAGGTGGCCGTTCTGGCAGGGCCGTCCACCGCCACGAGGTTGTGTCCGTAATTCAGGCCGATGCCATAGGCTTTCACATACTCCATCAGTGCTGGCACGTAGTCTGCCACCCCGAACAACACCGCACCCGCGTTGCAGAACTGAATGTCGATGTCCTTCAGGACGCCCTGGCGCTTCCAGTGGTCCGCAGACAGATACATGGCCTTTTGCGGCGCGCCCGCGCACTTGATCGGCATGGGTGGCTGCGTGAAGACCGCCCTGCCGCCCCGCAGTCCCTTGACCAGTTCCCAGGTGTAGGGAGCGAGGTCGTAGCGGTAATTGGAGGTCACACCGTTGCGGCCGAGCGTGTCGGCCAGGCCCTCGACCGCGTGCCAGTCGAGCTTGAGGCCCGGGCACACCACCAGTTGCTGGTAGCTCACCACCCGGCAACCGTCCAG
>JBIKTP010000197.1:0-5318 GCA_044348035.1 Burkholderiaceae bacterium | reverse complement strand
GTTCGACTACGAGGGCGAGATCGCACTGGTCATCGGAAAGGGCGGCAGGCACATTGCGCGCGACTCGGCACTGCGGCACGTGGCGGGCTGCACAGTCCTCAATGATGGCTCGGTGCGTGCCTGGCAGAGGCACTCCCTGCACGCCGGCAAGAACTTCGCGCGCTCGGGCAGTTGCGGCCCCTGGATCGTCACGGCCGACGAGATCGGCGACCTCGGCCGGATGTCGCTGACCACGCGGGTCAACGGAGAACTGCGTCAGCAGACCGACGTGGGCCAGATGATCTTCCCGCCCGATGCGCTGATCGCCTACATCTCGCAATTCACGCCGCTGCAGGCCGGGGACCTGATCGCCACCGGGACGCCGGAAGGTGCCGGTGGCAGTTTCTCGCCCCCGAGGTTTCTGGAGGCCGGGGACCGCATCGAGATCAGCGTTTCCGGGGTCGGCACCCTCGGCAATCGCGTCGACACCGTGCGCGTCGGCGTGGCTCCACCCGGCCCGAACCATGCCATGCGGGCCGACTGACGCATCCAGCCACACATCCTGACCCATGTCCGCTCCATCCACCCCCGGTTCCAGGCGCTTCAAGCCAAGCCGTTCGTTGCCCACGGTCGCCGATGCGCGTGCGCTGGCGGCTTCGCGCCTGCCTCGGCTGATCTACGACTTCATCGACGGTGGTGCCGGCCAGGAGCGGGGCCTGGCCAACAATACCATTGACCTGGACCGGGTGTTGCTGCAGCCCCGCAGCCTCGCAGACGTGGCGGCCATCTCGCTCAAGACGAAGCTGATGGGCCGGGAATGGAGTGTCCCCTTCGGCATTGCCCCGATGGGCATGTGCGATCTGGCGTGGCCGGGCACCGACCACGCGTTCGCCGCCCTGAGCCAACGGCACGACCTGCCGCTGGGCGTCTCCACCGCATCCTCGACCCCGCTGGAAGAGCTGCTCCGGCGCAGTGACGGACGCGCCTGGTTCCAGCTGTATGTGACGGGAAGCGCGAACGATGCCCTGTCTCTGAGCGACCGGGCGGCCCGGGCCGGCTACGACACCCTGATGCTGACCGTCGACGTCCCGCGCATCGGCAAGCGACCGCGCGACGTGCGCAACGGCTTCTCGACGCCCTTTCGCATGACGCCCAGGCATTTCCTGGATTTCGCCACCCATCCAAATTGGTCGCTCAGCACACTGGCCAGCGGCACGCCGCGAATGGCCAACTTCTCGGGCGCCAACGCCAAGGGCTACGACCGCAACGCGCCACGCACCGGTGCCAACTGGGGTTTCCTGCAGCAGTTGCGGGAGCGCTGGCGCGGCAGACTGATCGTGAAGGGGGTGCTCTCGGTCGAGGATGCGATCCGGATCAGGGACCTCGGCGTCGATGCCCTTTCTGTCTCCAACCACGGCGGCCGCCAGCTCGACAGTGCGCCATCGCCGATCACCGTGCTGCCGCAGATCCGCCAGGCGGTCGGACCAGACTATCCACTGCTGTTCGACAGCGGCATCCGCAGCGGCGAGGACATCGTCAAGGCCCGTGCGCTGGGCGCCGATTTCGTGCTGATCGGGCGCCCCTTCCTGTATGCCACGGCCGCGATCGGGCCCGAAGGCGCGCAGCGTCTCTTCGACTGCCTCCACGGCGAGATCGAAACCGCGCTGGCGCAGCTGGGAGTCGCCTCGATCCGGTCGGTGTCACGGGCTTGCGTGCATGATGGCGCCGGACCCTGAACCGGGAACTTGAAGACAATCTGCAACATGAACACCATCACGCAACTGCGCTCCGTGCTCCGGGACTGCCGCACCATCGCGGTCGTCGGTTTGTCGGCCGAGTGGCACCGGCCCAGCTTCTTCGCGGCAAAGTACATGCAGGAGCATGGGTACCGCGTGGTGCCGGTGAACCCGCGTTACGCCAGTACCGGTACACCCGTCCTGGGCGAGACCTGTTACGGCGCGCTGACCGACATCCCCTTTGCAGTGGACATGGTCGACGTGTTCCGGCGCACCGAGGACGTGCTGCCGATTGCGCGCCAGGCGGTCCAGATCGGTGCCAGATGCCTGTGGCAGCAGATCGGTGTCATGAACCTGGAGGCGGACGCGCTGGCGCGCGAGGCCGGCATGGCCTCGGTGATGGACCGCTGCGTCAAGATCGAGCATGCCCGGCTGTTCGGCGGGCTGAATCTGGTGGGGGTGAACACCGGCGTGATTTCGGCCAGAAGGCTTGGAGCCAAGGCGTGAACGCCCCCAGGCTGCCGGACGGCTTGTGGCCGCACACCCCCCAGATCGCACAGACCCGTTAGTCCGAGGACCCCCATGGCAGACCACCAGTTCCAGCCCGAGACACTCGCCATCCATGCCGGGCAGGTGCCCGACAGCGCCACCGGCGCCCGTGCGCTGCCCATCTACCAGACCACCAGCTTCGTGTTCGACAGCGCCGAACACGCGGCCAGCCTGTTCAACCTGCAGACCTTCGGCAACATCTATTCGCGCCTGTCCAATCCCACGGTGGCGGCGCTCGAGGAACGCGTTGCCGCGCTGGAGGGCGGGCGGGCCGGTCTTGCGTCGGCCAGCGGCATGGCGTCGGAGGCGATGGCGCTGATGACGATCCTGCAGCAGGGCGACCATGTGGTGGCCGCCGGTGCGCTGTACGGCGGCAGCGTCACCATGCTGGCGGTGAGCCTGAAGCGCTTCGGGATCGAAACCACGTTCGTCGACGCCAGCGACCCGCAGGCCTTCGCCGCCGCCATGCGCCCCAACACGCGGGCCGTGTTTGCAGAAAGCCTGGGCAACCCGAGCCTGACAGTACTCGACATCGCGGCAGTGGCGGACGTGGCGCATGCGCATGGCGTGCCGCTGATCGTCGACAACACCGTGCCCTCGCCCTTCCTGTGCAACCCGCTTCGGCATGGCGCCGATATCGTGGTGCATTCGGCCACCAAGTACCTGGGCGGCCATGGCACCACCTTGGGTGGTGTCTTGGTGGAGGGCGGCAAGTTTCCCTGGGACAACGGCAAGTTCCCCGGCATGACCGATCCCTCGCCGGGTTACCACGGCGTGAAGTTCTACGAGACCTTCGGCGATTTCGGCTTCACGATGCGCGCGCGCCTGGAGGTGTTGCGGGTCTACGGCTCCACCCTTTCGCCCATGGCCGCCTGGCAGATCCTGCAGGGCACCGAGACCCTGCACGTGCGCATGGAGCGCCACTGCAGCAACGCCCGCAAGGTGGCGCAGTTCCTCAAGGACGACCCGCGCTGCAGCTGGGTCAACTATCCCGGCCTGGCCGACCATCCCCACTACGGGCTGGTGCGCAGGCAGATGCGGCAGGTGGATGGCGCGCCAGGTGCTTCCGGGCTGCTGGCGTTTGGCGTCAAGGGCGGGCTGGACGCCGGCGTGCGCTTCATCGAATCAGCCCAGGTGATGAGCCACCTGGCCAACATCGGTGATACCCGTACGCTCATCATCCATCCGGCATCCACCACGCACCGCCAGCTCGAACCCGAGCAGCAGCTGCAGGCCGGGGTGTTGCCCGACATGGTGCGCATGTCGGTCGGCATCGAGCATATCGACGACATCCTCTGGGACATCGACCAGGCGCTGGCTGCCGCGAGCAAAGCCTGAAGCGCCGGCACCGCGACCGGATCACCCCCTTTGCGAGGCACTCACCGATGACAACCTCCCACGACAGCCCTGTCCTCATCAGCCACTGCGATGCCCGTGGCGTGCACACTCTGACCCTGAACCGCCCGGCCGCCTTCAACGCACTTTCAGAGGCCTTGCTGGCAGCGCTGCGCGCCGAGTTGGCACGCATCGCCAGCGACGAACGTGTGCGCGTGGTGGTACTTGCCGCCACAGGCAAGGCCTTCTGCGCCGGCCACGACCTCAAGGAGATGCGCAGCTCGCCTTCACTGGCCTACTACCGCAAGCTGTTCGACCAGTGCGGCGAAGTGATGCTGGCGATCCAGCAGTTGCCAGTGCCAGTGCTGGCGCGCGTGCACGGCATGGCCACCGCAGCAGGCTGCCAGCTGGTGGCCCAGTGCGACCTGGCCGTGGCGTCCGCCGATGCGCGCTTCGCAGCCAGCGGTATCAAGCTCGGATTGTTCTGCGCCACACCCAGCGTCGCGTTGTCCCGCAACCTGGGGCGCAAGGACGCCTTCGAGATGCTGTTCACGGGGGACTTCATCAGTGCCCACGAGGCGAAGGAGCGCGGGCTGCTCAACCGTGTCGTCGAACCGGCGGCGCTGGATACAGAGGTCGAGCGCCTGGTGGACAGCATCCTGGCCAAGCCGCGGGTCGCCGTGGCCATGGGCAAGGCGCTGTTCTACCGCCAGCTGGAACACGGCATCGCAGCCGCCTATACCGATGCCGCCCAGACCATGGCCTGCAACATGATGGACGACTCTGCCCTGGAAGGTGTGCAGGCCTTCATCGACAAGCGTCCACCCGACTGGGCGCAATGACGCCCAATCGCCCCACCAGGTTCCACGGTGCGGGCGCAGCGCCCCCGGATCAAGCGGCTGCGGGCAACTCTTCCTGCAGCTTCACCAGACGCTCGGTCTGCGCCAATGAAATCAGGTGGGCATACACGGCAGGCAGGAAACGTTTGTTCTTGATCTCCAGGAAGCGCTCGTCCGACAGGTTGTTGAGCCGCTCCTCGTTCACCACATAACAGCCCGAGATCGTCTTGACCTTGTCGTTGTCCCGGACCCGCAGGTTCAGCGGGGTGAACATGTTGTGTTCCGTCAGGAACTTGCAGAAGGCGCCGGTCTGGGCGTCCATCTGCTGCAATTCGGACAGGTAGCGCTTCACGTTCTCGATCACCTGGGTGGGCTCGCCCGTGTCGTCGAACAGGGCCGCGCCCTCGGTCTCGTTGACCAGGTCGCTGCCTTCGTCAATGCACACGATGTACTGCCCGTCATTCCCGCGCGGCGTGAGCGCGAACGGGTAGCGGCGGATGATCGCCGGCACATAGGATGCCTGCCATTTGCCGGCGGCGTCCACAAACAGGTTCTGGCCGGCATTGAGTCCCAGCAGGGCCACGGGTCGGAACTCGTCCTTTTCCTTGTCCTCCAGGAACACGATCGGGAAGATCGCCGCAGCCCGCGTGAACTCGTGCATCGTCAGGTAGGCCACATGGAACTTCGACGCGAAGGCAAAGGAGGAGATCTCCTTGATCCGGGTACGTGCGTGGACATCCTTGTTGACTGGTACGACTTTTTGGAACACGTGAACTCCTGAGGGCTGAACGGGAATGGGGCTCGGATGCGCCGACCCAGTTTACACGGCCGAAATGCTGCCAGGCGGCCCCGCCGCCGTGGCATCCGTCACATAAATGTC
>JBIKTP010000196.1:0-5366 GCA_044348035.1 Burkholderiaceae bacterium | reverse complement strand
GCCGCATAGGCGCCGGACACGCGGGTGAAGAAGGCCAGGTCGCGGGCCTCGAACCGGTCCGGGTCACGCGCGCTGGCCAGGCGCTGCGCCGCCTGGCGGGGTGGCACGTCGAACCACAAGGTCAGGTCCGGCTGGTACAGGGGCGCGTCTGGATCGGCGTCGTGGCCCTGCACCCAGCGCTCCAGTGTGGCCAGGATGTTCAGATCCATGCCGTGTCCGCCCCCCTGGTAGGCAAAGGTGGAGTCGGTGAAACGGTCGCAGAGCACGACCTCCCCGCGTGCCAGGGCAGGCTGGATCGCGCGCAGCAGATGGTCGCGCCGGGCCGCAAAGACCAGCAGGGCTTCACCGAGCGCGTCCATGTCCTCGTGCAGTACCAGGGCGCGAAGCTTTTCTGCCAGCGGGGTGCCACCGGGCTCGCGGGTGACCAGCACCGTTCTGCCTCTGGCCCGGAACAGTGCCGCCAGTGCGTCCACGTGGGTGGATTTTCCCGCGCCGTCGATGCCTTCGAAGGTGATGAATTGTCCCTGCATGGGTTGCTGTCAGCGTTTGCGCTGGTATTTGTCCACGGCCCGATTGTGCGCGTCCAGGGAACTGCTGAACTCGCTGCTGCCATCGCCCCGCGCCACAAAATAAAGCGCATCGGTGCGGGCTGGCGCCACGGCGGCCAGAAGAGCATCCCGGCCCGGCATGGCGATCGGGGTTGGCGGCAGCCCGGCGCGGGTGTATGTGTTCCAGGGGGTGTCGGTCTGCAGGTCCTTCTTGCGCAGGTTGCCGTCGAATAGGTCCCCCATCCCGTAGATGACGGTGGGGTCTGTCTGCAGCAGCATGCCGATGCGCAGGCGGTTGGCGAACACGCCGGCAATCTGCGGCCGCTCGCTGGCCCGGCCGGTCTCCTTCTCGACGATGCTGCCCAGCACCAGCGCCTGGTCGGGGTTCTTCAGGGGTGTGTCAGGCGCCCGCTTGTCCCAGGCATCGGCCAGATGCCGGTCCATGGACCGCAGGGCCCGGGCCAGCACCTTCAGGTCGCTGGAGCCTTTTGCATAACTGTAGGTATCCGGAAAAAAGCGACCCTCGGCCGGCAGTCCAGCGCGCCCCAGCCGCTCCATGATGGCCTCATCGCTCAAGGCGGCGGTGTCGGCGGCCAACTGGGGCGCCTGCGCCAGCGCCTGGCGGACCTGGCGAAAAGTCCAGCCTTCGACAAGGGTCACGGTCCGCAGGGATTCCTCGCCCCGCACCAGCTTGCGCAACAGGCTGCGCGGCGTCGTGCCGGTTTCGATTTCGTAGCTTCCGGCCTTGATCTGTCGGTCCTGGCCGGACAGCCGGAACCATGCATAGAGCCAGTCGGCCCGCACCTGCACACCCGACTGGGCCACCGCGTCGGCCACTCCGCGCGCCGATGTTCCCGGCTCGATGGACAGGTCCACGGCAGGCGCGCTCAGCGACAAGGGCTGGTCCAGCCACCAAGAACATGCGCCGACCAGGCCGACCAGGCCGGCCAGCGCAAGCAGCAGCGCCGCCAACGCGCGCCGCACAACCTTACTGCCTTCCTGTCATCATCGCTTGATGATAATGGACAGCATGACCAGCGCATTTCAGGGCATTTCTCCGTTGCCACATCTCGGGGTGATCCGTGTCGAGGGCGAGGATGCAGCCAGCTTCCTGCATGGCCAGCTGACCCAGGACTTCTCGCTGCTCGGTCTGTCAGAGGCCCGGTTGAGCGCGCTGTGCTCGCCCAAGGGGCGAGTACTGGCCACTTTCATCGGCTTCAAGCGCTCGCATGTCGACATCCTTCTGGTCTGCAGGCGCGACATCCTGGCTGCGATGGTGAAACGCCTGTCGATGTTTGTGCTGCGGGCCAAGGCCCGGATCACCGACGCGAGCGACGCCTTCGTGGTGCGTGGCCTGATGGGCCAGGCCGCGCTGTCAGTGGCCGGCGCTGCGGGTGGGCCCTGGAGCCGTGTCGACGTGGCAGGTGCCAGTGTGGTTTTCCTGTATCCCGCCGATGGCGTGCCCTGTGCCCTCTGGGTCGCCCCGGCGGAAACCCCCGCGCCCGATGCGGAGCCGGCATCGGGCGAGGTCTGGCAGCTGGCAGAAGTCAGGTCCGGTGTGGCCTGGGTGGGCGCGGCGACAACCGATGCTTTCGTACCCCAGATGCTCAACTACGAGTCCATCGGCGGCGTCAACTTCAAGAAGGGCTGTTATCCCGGCCAGGAGGTCGTGGCCCGGAGCCAGTTCCGCGGTACCTTGAAGCGCCGGGCCGTGCTGGCGCGTGCCGGGCATTCCCTCGCGCCGGGCGACGAGCTGTTCCTGGCCTCCGAGCCCGATCAGCCTGCCGCCACTGTCGTGCAGTCGGCCCCCGGTCTGCAAGGCGGGTCAGAGGCCATCCTGTCGGGGCAGATCAGCGCATTCGCCGGCGGCAGCCTGCACCTTGGCTCCGCCGGCGGCCCCCCAGTCGACCTGCGGCCGGCGCCCTACCCCTTGCTGGAAGATATCTAGCGCCGCTCAGTGGTGGCCGGTGACGCGTGCCATGTCGATGTGGGAAATGCCCGCCTCCTCCAGCGGCTCACCCACCGCCAGGAAACCCAGGCGGGAATAGAAGCCCTCGGCGCTGGATGGTGATCGCAGAACCACCCGGGTATCCCCGCGTTCCTGCGCCAGCTGCAAGAGCGCCTGCACCGTGGTGCGGCCTATGCCCGTGGAGCGCATCAGTGGGGTGACCGCAACCCGCGACAGCCCCGCAACGCCGGGGCCTTCGCACGTGAGCCGGGCGGTGGCCAGGGGCGTCCCCATGCGGTTGAACACCAGTGCGTGCACGGCGTGGGTGTCGGCCGCATCCTGGTGCATGTCCGCTGCGATGCGGAACTCCTCCATGAACACCGAGCGGCGCAATCCGCTGGCGGCATGCCCCAGCTCCGACCAGGCCCCGACCCGCACTTCGCAGGTCGGCAACCCCGCCTCGTAGGCCGTGAACAGGTCGCGCAGCAGGGGAGGCACCGGCCGGGAAGTCTGGCTCGCAGGGTCCGCGAAAACGTAGACCATCTCCACCGTGATGAGCAGGTCCTCGCCGCGAAAGATGGCTCCCTGAAACACCATGGAAGAATTGCCGATGCGCTGGCACTTGAGGCCGATGTCCAGCAGGTCTTCCAGCCGGGCCGAGCCGTGGTATTCCACGGTGGCCTTCTTCACGAAGAGGTCGCCGCCCATGGTCTGGGGAATTGCCTCGTACGGGATTGCCAGCTCCCGCCAGTACTCGGTGAAGGCGGTGTCGATGTACATGAGGTAATGCGGATTGAAGACGATGCGTTGCAGGTCCACCTCGGCCCAGCGCACGCGCAGGCGGTGGATCAGCCGGAAGTCTTGTCGGACGGGCAGGCTCATGGGGGTGTGGCTTATTGCTACAGTGCGGGACCCGATCCTAAACCGGAAATCCGCATGGCCTACATCTACTACGTGACCCACATCCAGCTCGAGCATGGCGCGATCCGGCTGCTGCGCCAGGAGTGCGAACGCATCGGCATCACCCGTCCTCTGATCGTCACCGACCCCGGCGTGAAGGCGGCCGGCATCCTGCAGCGGGCGATCGATGCCCTGCCCGGCATGCCGCTCGCCGTGTTCGACCAGACGCCGTCCAACCCCACCGAAGCCGCGGTGCGTGCGGCGACGGCGTTGTTCAAGTCGCATGGGTGCGACGGGCTCATCGCCGTGGGCGGCGGATCAGCCATCGACTGCGCCAAGGGGGTGGCGATCGCGGCACGCCATGACGGGCCGCTCAAGACCTATGCCACGATCGAGGGCGGCTCGGCCCTGATCACCGAGCGCGCAGTCCCCCTGATTGCCGTGCCTACCACCAGCGGTACCGGCAGCGAGGTGGCGCGCGGGGCCATCCTGATCCTGGACGACCAGCGCAAGCTGGGTTTCCATTCCTGGCATCTGGTTCCGAAGGCCGCGATCTGCGACCCCGAACTCACACTCGGCCTGCCACCGCGCCTGACGGCGGCCACCGGCATGGATGCGATCGCCCATTGCATGGAGACCTTCATGTCCGCGGCCTTCAACCCTCCTGCCGATGGCATCGCGCTGGACGGCCTGGAGCGCGCGTGGCTGCACATCGAGCGGGCCACCGTGAACGGCAGCGACCGCGAGGCGCGCCTGCATCTGATGAGCGCCTCGATGCAGGGGGCCATGGCCTTCCAGAAGGGTCTCGGATGTGTCCATTCGCTGAGCCACAGCCTGGGCGGGGTGGATCCGCGGCTGCACCACGGCACGCTCAATGCCCTCTTCCTGCCTGCCGTCGTGGCGTTCAATGCCTCGGCCGACTCGGTGCGCCAGGAGCGCCGCCTGGAGCGCATGGCGCGGGCCATGGGCCTGGCCAGTGCGTCCGACATCGGAGCGGCCATTGCCGACATGAATGCACGGCTCGGCCTGCCCACGGGACTGGCGGCCGTGGGCGTGCTGCCGGCCCAGTTCGACCGCGTCATCGTGGGTGCGCTGGCAGACCATTGCCACAAGACCAACCCGCGCATGGCCAGCGCCGACGACTACCGCGGCATGCTGGAACGGTCGATGTGATGCGCCAAGGGTTGGCGCGCGTTCAGTGCACCCGCCAGTCGGCGCGCGCCTGACCCGCCTCCACCAGTTCCGCATTCAGGCCGTCCATGCCCAGCGTCTGCATGAGCGGTGTGCCAGCCCGGTCGTTGGCCTCCTGCGCGATGCGCCGGCCCAGGGTGTACTTGCCTGCGCCGGGCAGGCCGGCAAGGCCCAGCACCAGACGCGGCTGGGGCCGCGTGGCCAGCAGCGCCATGACATGGCCCACCGGGTCGGGCAAGACGGGGCGCTGGCCCGTCACGGGGTGGGAGTCCTGGCGGGGTTGCGCTCCGGCATGCGCGCGCCGATGTGGGGCTGTTGGCGTTCGCGTGCCAGGGCCACCTGGCGCTGGCGTTCCGCGAAGCCCCGTTTGCGGGCCTCGGTGAGGCCCTCGTGGCAGTGCGGGCAACTGATGCCCTCCTCGTACTTGTCCGAGGCTTTCTCCATGTCACCGATCGGGTGCCGGCAGGAGCGGCACAGGTCCAGATCGCCTTCGCGCAGGCCATGGCCCACCGAGACCCGCTCGTCGAATACGAAGCACTCGCCCTGCCACAGGCTCTGTTCGGGCGGGACGGTTTCGAGGTACTTCAGGATGCCGCCTTGCAGGTGGTAGACCTCCTCGAAACCCTGCGAGCGCAGGTAGGCGGTCGACTTTTCACAGCGGATGCCGCCCGTGCAGAACATCGCAACTTTGGGCTTCCTGCCGTTTGCCGGCGCCAGGGCCATGCCGGGCGCAGACTGTGCCTGGACCCAGGCCGGAAGCTCCGAGAAACTGCGGGTAC
>JBIKTP010000195.1:0-5381 GCA_044348035.1 Burkholderiaceae bacterium | reverse complement strand
AACTGCCGGTGGATTTCGACGAATACCGCCGCTACTCGCGCAAGTTCAAGGAATGCATCCTGGCCATCGCGCCGGTCATGGAGAACCGCGGCGTCGACGAGGTCTATATCGACTTCACCGACGTGCCCGGCGGCCAGCGCGAGGGCGGCCGGGTACTGGCCCGGCTGATCCAGAAAAGCATCTTCGACGCCACCGGCCTCACCTGTTCGGTGGGCGTGGCGCCCAACAAGCTGCTGGCCAAGATGGCCAGCGAGTTCCACAAACCCAACGGCATCGCGATCGTGCAGCCAGAAGACCTGCAGACGCTGGTCTGGCCGCTGGCCTGCCGCAAGATCAACGGCATCGGCCCCAAGGCCGACGCGAAGCTGCAGGCGCTGGGCATCCACACCATCGGCGAGCTGGCCGCGAAAGACCTGCAGTGGCTGATCGACCACTTCGGCCAGAGCACCGGCGCCTGGATGTTTGCCGCCGCCTGGGGCCGCGACGACCGCCCGGTGGTCACCGAAAGCGAGCCCGTCTCGATGAGCCGCGAGACCACCTTCGAGCGCGACCTGCACGCCGTGCGCGACCGCGCCGAGCTCGGTGCCATCTTCACCCGGCTGTGCGAACAGGTGGCCGGCGACCTGCAGCGCAAGGGCTACGTGGGCAAGACCATCGGCATCAAGCTGCGTTACGACAACTTCCGAATAGCCACCCGCGACCAGACCATCGACCACTACACCGCCGACGCCCGCACGCTGCGCCAGGTGGCCGGCCAGTGCCTCAAGCGCGTGCCGCTCGAACAGCGGCTGCGGCTGCTGGGCGTGCGCGTGGGCGCGCTGGCGCGCCAGGCCGAGGTCTATGCCGGCGCCGGCCCCGGCGCCCCACTCACCGCACGCGAGCCAGGCGCCTTGCCGCAGACCGGCCAGCTTTTCTGAGTTCCCCGCCAACCAATCCACCCACCGCCATGCACTGCTTCACCCTCACCACCTCCGCCGACCACATCGCCCACCTGGTGCTCAACCGCCCGCAGGAGCTCAACACCATGAACGCCACCTTCTGGCGCGAGCTGGGCGAAGCCCTGGCCGAGGTGCAGCGCGCCGGCCAGGCCCGGGTGCTGGTCATCTCCAGCACCGGCAAGCATTTCAGCGCCGGCATGGCGCTGGACGTGTTCGGCGCCGGTGGCGTGCAGATGGACGACAGCAGCCCCGAGGGCCGTAGCGCCATGGGCCTGCTGATCCAGGACATGCAGGGTACCTTCACCCAGCTCGAAACGCTGCGTATCCCGGTCATCGCGGCCATCCAGGGTGGCTGCATCGGCGGCGCGGTCGACATGGTCACCGCCTGCTGCCTGCGCTACACCACGGCCGACGCCTTCTTCTGCATCCAGGAGATCAACATCGGCATGGTCGCCGACGTCGGCACGCTGCAGCGACTGCCCAAGCTGATCCCCGAGGCGGTGGTGAAGGAGCTGGCCTATACCGGCCGGCGGCTGCCGGCCGCGCGGGCGCAGGCGCTCGGGCTGGTCAACGAGGTGTTCGACAGCGCCGAGTCGCTGCTGGCCGGCGCGATGCAGGCGGCCCGCGAGATCGCAGCCAAGCCCCCGGTCGCGATCTGGGGCACCAAGCAGGCCATCCACTATGCGCGCGACCACGCCACCGCCGACGCGCTGCAGCACATGGGCCTGCTGCAGTCGGCGATCTGGAGCAACCGGCATGTGCGCGAGGCCGTCATGGCGATGAAGGAAAAACGCGCCGGGCAGTTCCCGGCGCTGCCGGCCTTGCAGGGTTTTGGGGATCCGGCCGCCTGAACGCACGAACCGGCCCGGTGTAGCTGGCAGGGCACATCCGCGTGCCGCAGGGGCGCCGGTGGCGCCGTGCCTACTGCCGCGCCGTGCGCACGTTCTTCGGCAGCGGCTGCGGGTAGCTGGTGCGAAACGGGTTGATGTCCAGCCCGCCGCGGCGCGTGTAGCGCGCGTACACCGCCAGCTTGGTCGGCTGGCAGCGCGCACGGATGTCCATGAATATGCGCTCCACGCACTGTTCGTGGAATTCGTTGTGGTTGCGGAAGCTCACCAGGTACTGCAGCAGCCCCTCCTGGTCGATCTCCGGCCCCGAATAGGCGATCTGCACGCTGCCCCAGTCAGGTTGGCCAGTGACCAGACAGTTGCTCTTGAGCAGGTTGCTGGTCAGCACCTCGGTCACCGGTTGCTCGCCGGGCCGGGCGCGCAGCAGTTCGGGCGCCGGGGTGTAGCGTGTGCACTCGATGTCCAGCCGGTCCAGGCTCAGGCCGTCCATCTCGTGGATGGGCTCGCGGTCGAACACTTCGGGCGGCAGGATCTTCACGCCCACCCCCGACTGCATGGCGGGCGCGCCGCGCCACAGCGCTGCGTTCAGGTCGGTGCGCAGGCAGGCCAGCACCGCAGCCGCATCGGCAAACACGGTGTTGGTGAAGCTGCCCAGGTAGAGCTTGAACGACTTGCTCTCGATGATGTGCGGTGTCTCGCAGGGCACAGTGACATGGGCGATGGCGACCTGCGGTTTGCCACGCGGGTTCAGCCAGCTCAGCTCGTAGGCGGTCCACAGGTCGGCACCGAAGAAGGGGGGCTTGTCACCGACACCGATCTCCTGGCGCTTGTCCGCCCGCGCGATCGGAAAAAGCAGCGCAGGGTCGTAGTGGTCGGTGTAGGTCGAGGCCTTGCCCAGCGGGGAGTGTTCGGGTGCAGTCATGGGGTCGGGCGCCTCAGGCCGGGCGGGCGTGTGCGCCCAGGAATTGCAGCAGGGGTGGCATCAGCCGGTCCACAACCCCGGGGGCGAGGTCATGGCCCATGCCGCCGATACCCACCAGCGCAGCGCCGTGGATGCGCCGCGCCGTGTCTTCACCGCAGGCGAACGGCACCAGCGGGTCGGCCCGCCCGTGCAGCACCAGCGCCGGCAGACGCACGCCGGCCAGCTCCTGGGCCCGGTGGTGGGTATCGGCCACGATGGCAACCATCTGGCGCATGGCACCCACCGGGTGGAAGCTGCGCCGGATCGCGGCTTCGACGCGCTGGCGCATCTCGCGCTCCGGGATCGGATAAGCCGGGCTGCCGATCGTCTTGTACAGGTGCACGTAATGCGCCACGATGTCGTCGATCACCGGACTGGCCGGGCTGCGCAGCAGCACGCGGCGCACCTTGGGCGTGGCCTCGGGCAGGCCCCGCGCTCCGCTGCTGCTCATGATGCTGGTCAGGCTCAGCAGCCGCTGCGGAGCGGCGATGGCCATGCGCTGCGCGATCATGCCGCCCATGCTGACACCCACCACATGCGCCTTGTCCACACCCAGCGCATCGAGCAGGCGCAGCGCGTCCTGCGCCATGTCGGCCAGGCTGTAGGGCGGGCGGATGCTGGCGTGCAGCTTGTGCTTGACCATGGTCCACACCAGGTTGGGCGGGCCCAGGTGATCCAGATGCTGCGACAGGCCGATGTCGCGGTTGTCATGGCGGATGACCCGGTAGCCGGCATCCACCAGGGCCCGTACCAGTGCCGGCGGCCAGGCCACGAGCTGCATGCCCAGGCCCATCACCAGCAGCACCACCGGGCGCGGCGCACCGTGGCCCGGGCCGCTATCCTCGACCTCGATGCCGATGCCGTTGGCCTTGATATGCATGGGGGCGCGGGCTCAGGCCGCGGGCGGGCGGCGGAACACCAGGCGCTCGGGGGTGGACAGGCCGGCAGCGTATGCGTAGCCCTCGCTGTCGAATGCCTCCAGCTGCTCCGGGCGGCTAAGGCGCTGCGTGATGGCAAATCGCGCCATCAGGCCGCGCGCGCGCTTGGCCATGAAGCTGATGATCTTGTAGTCGCCGTCCGGGCGCCGCTCCTCGAACACGCACTCGACCACGCGCGCCTTCAGCGCCCGGGTGTCCACCACCTTGAAATACTCCTGCGAAGCCAGGTTCACGACCACCGGATGGGGCTCACCCTGGAGGCGCTGGTTGAGGTACTTCGCCACGCGCGAACCCCAGAACTGGTAGAGGTTGCTGCCATTCGGGTTTTCGAGCCGCGTGCCCATCTCCAGCCGGTAAGGCTGCATGCGGTCCATCGGGCGCAATAGGCCGTACAGCCCACTGAGCAGGCACAGGTGCTCCTGGGCCCAGGCCAGGTCGTCGGCCGGCAGGTCCCGGGCGGCCAGGCCGCCATAGACGTCACCGTCAAAGGCCAGCACGGCCTGGCGGGTCTGCGCCACATCGGGCTTGCGGCGCCAGGCCTTGTAGCGCTGGGCGTTGAGTTGGGCCAGCGGCTCGCTGAGGTCCATCAGCGCGGCGATCTCGGCCGGCTTTTTCTTGCGCAGCAGCCCGATCAGCTTGACGGCATCCGGCACGAATAGCGGCTCGGTGGCCGGCAGTTCGCCCAGCGGGGTTTCGTAATCGAGCGACTTGGCAGGCGACAGCAGGAAGAGCATGGGCCCCGAGTCTATGCCAGGTCGCCGGCCAGCGAGGCCAGGGTCTCCGGCGCGATGGCCATGTGAGCCGGGTAGTTGGTGTGATCGCAGCCGAGCTTGACGCTGGCGCCGGCCTTGACGGCAGCGCACATCGGTGGCGTTAGCTCGAAACGCACGAAATGCACGGCAGATGTCTTCTCGTCGTTCTCGCGGTCCAGGTCTTCGTCGGCGATGGCATACACGCGCGCCTGGCCTTCCACCTCCACGAACATGCGGTCCTCCACCCCGATCAGACGGGCCAGTTCGCGCTTGCGCTCGTTGATGTCGGGGTATTCGATGAGCATCGTGGCCTTCCAGTTGCTGCCGGAGGGCACCAGCGGCGCGTAGGCCTCGATCTCCTGCAGGATGCCCTCCTCCTCGAAGATCTTTTCGATGCGCAGCATCTCCTGGATCTGGTAGCGGATGGTCATCTCGCTCTCGAACTGCAGCGTGATGTGTTCGCCCAGCCCGATCGAGCGCAGCTTGCGGTGCGCGATGACCTCGCCCTTGTGGGCCTTGCGGTACTTGCTGTAGGCCTCCAGGCTCATGAGGCTTTCGGGGGTGATGTGGCCGGTGAGTTGCATGGGGATGGCTCCTATTTCAAACCGTAGGCTTCGCGGATCAGGGTGATCGGGTGCTTCTGCGGCACCTGGGGGTGCTTGTTCACCTCGAAGCCCTGCGCGATATGGTGGCCGCCCAGCGGGCAGTCCGAGCTGATGACGTCGGGCGCGCCGCCGTCCTTGTGGTTGGCCATGGCCTTGAACAGCGGCTTGCCGATCTTCATGGCCTGCTGGTGCGTGCCCTTCTTGACACCGAATGTGCCCGCATGGCCCGAGCAGCGCTCATGCGTGTGCACGCTGGTGCCGGGCACCATCTTGAGCATTTCCTCGGTCTTCTTGCCGATGTTCTGCACCCGGCCGTGGCAGGGGATGTGGTAGCTGACC
>JBIKTP010000194.1:0-5383 GCA_044348035.1 Burkholderiaceae bacterium | reverse complement strand
TGCAGATCGCCTCGACCGAGCTGGAGACCATCGGGCTGCTGGCCCTGCCGGCGGTCGTGATCGGCGGCATGCAGAGCATCCCCGGCGCCATCATCGGCGGCCTGCTGGTGGGCATCATCGAGCAGCTCGCCGCATCCTACATCTCGCCCAAGTCCAGCGACATCGTCATCTATGTGCTGCTGCTGCTGATCCTGATGTTCCGCCCCTGGGGACT
Organism: Burkholderiaceae bacterium; assembly: GCA_044348035.1. Taxonomy (GTDB): domain Bacteria; phylum Pseudomonadota; class Gammaproteobacteria; order Burkholderiales; family Burkholderiaceae_C; genus CAISIP01. The sequence continues at coordinate 5,169 of JBIKTP010000194.1, read as the reverse complement.
TTTCGGCCAGCGCGAGCTCGGACGTGTCTGATCCCCTGGAGACCTGTCGTCCATGACCACACTGAACGCATCTTCTTCGCCGCCAGCTGCGACCCCCTGGCAGCGCTGGGCCTGGTGGCTGCTGGCGGCCGCCTTCGTCGGCTACCTGCCCTTCGTGCTTACCGACCGTGCAGCCTTCGGGGTTGCGCTGTCCAACATGCAGCTGCTCAACCTCGGGCTGACCCAGATCAACCTGATGGTGATCGCGATGCTGGGCGCCTTGTCGCTGAACTACCTCACGGGCTGTGCGGGACTGATCTCGATCGGCCACGCGGCCTTCTACGCCATGGGCGCCATGACGGCGGCGATCACCGGTTCGCAATGGGGCTGGCCGTTTCCGCTGGTGCTGCTGTCGGCCGCCGTGACCGGTGCAGTGGCCGGTCTGCTGGCCGGGCTGCCATCGCTGCGCGTGCGCGGCCTGTACTTCGTGCTGTCGACCCTGGCCGTGCACTATGTCGTGGTGTATGTGTTCCTGGAGTACCAGTTCAAGTTCTTCGACGTGGTGGGAGTGCCCTACCCGGCAGCGGCCCTGGGGCCCTGGGCGATCAACACGCCGATTCGCTGGTACTTCTTCCTGGTGCCATTGCTGGCCCTGGTGTACCTGGGGCTGCGCAGCAGCCTGCGTACCCGGGAAGGCCGGGTCATGATGGCCATGCGCGACCATGAGCTGGCCGCCACATCGGTGGGCGTGGATGTGCGCATCCTGCGGCTGAAGGCCTTCGGGCTGAGTTCGGCGATCGCGTCGATGGCCGGTGCCCTGTATGCGTACTACCTCACCAACGTCACCTCGGAGGCCTTCGGCATCCAGTTCGCGATCCAGTTCATCGCCATGATCATCATCGGCGGCATGGGGTCGCTGCCAGGTTCCCTCGTGGGCGCTGCCCTGTGGCTGCTGCTGCCGTCGGTGATCGCCGGGTTCGCCGCGCAGGCGAGCGGCTCGACCGGCATCGTGCGCGTGCTGCTGGTCGAGCACCGCGCACAACTGGTGCAGCTGATCTTCGCCGTGCTGGTGATCCTGCTGCTGATCTTCGCGCCTGGCGGTTTTGCCAGCATTGGCCGCCAGATCCGCGACCGCCTGGCGCTTCGGAGGAAACAGGGATGACCACCATGCTCGATATCAAGGGCCTGTCCGTCGGTTACGCCCGCAAGGGCCTGGCGCTGGAAGACGTGAGCCTGTCCGTGCCCAAGGGCGGCATCGTGGCGCTGCTGGGTGCCAATGGCGCCGGAAAGACCACGCTCATCCGCGCGGTCACCGGCCTGCTGGACCTGCACCATGGCCATGTGCGCGGCGGCTCGATCCAGTTTGCCGGCCAGTCGGTGCTGGGGATGCCCCCACACCGGCGCGTGCGTCTGGGCATGGGCCAGGTGCCGGAAGGCCGCCTCGTCTTCAAGCAGCTGCATGTCGAGGACAACCTGCTGGTGGGGGCGGCCGTCCTGCCGCGTGCCCAGGTGCGCGAGGGGCTGGACGCGGTCTACCAGCTGTTCCCGCGCCTGCTCGAGCGACGCCATTCGGCGGCCGGCTGGTTGTCCGGCGGAGAACAGCAGATGCTGGCCCTGGGCCGCGCGCTGATCGGGCGCCCGCAGATGCTGCTGATCGACGAGTTGTCGCTCGGCCTGGCGCCCCTGATCGTCAAGGACATCTACCAGCAGCTGCGCGTGGTGGGGCAGACGCTGGGCACCGCCATGCTGGTCGTCGAGCAGAACGCGCGCCTGGCGCTGGAGTTCGCCGCCTCGGCCTACATCCTCAACAGCGGTCGTGTCGTGTTGTCCGGCACGGCGGCCGAAGTGTCTGCCAACGATGCCATGAAGGAGTCCTACCTGGGCACCCAGCGCAGGGACGGGGGGGCAGAGAAATGAGCACGCAGCCCATGCTGCAGGTCACCGACCTGCTGATGCGCTTCCAGGGCATCACCGCGCTCGACACGGTGTCCTTCTCGCTGGAGCAAGGCGCCATCACCGCGCTGATCGGCCCCAATGGCGCCGGCAAGACCACGCTGTTCAACTGCGTCACCGGCATGTACACCCCCACCAGCGGCCAGGTCCACTTCATGGGTGAGGATGTCACCGGCATGGCAGCGCACCGCATCGCACGCCACGGCATTGCCCGCACGTTCCAGAACCTGGCCCTGTTTGGGGGCCTGACCGTGCTCGACAACCTGGTGGTGGGGGCTTACCTGCAGGGGAAGTCCGGAGTGCTGGAGGGCGTGTTTGCCACGCCGCGGGCGCGCGCCGAGCAACGGGCAGCAGTGGCCGCAGCGCACGAGGTTCTGGCCTTCCTCGACATGGAGGACACGGCGGGGCTGCTGCCCTCCGAGTTGTCCTACGGGCGGCAGAAGCAGGTGGAGTTTGCGCGCGCCCTGATGCAGAAGGCCCGGCTGGTCCTGCTCGACGAGCCCATGGCCGGCATGAGCCAGGTCGAGAAGGCCGCGATGACCGTGCTGATCCAGCGTGTGCGCAAGGACTACGGCATCACCTTCCTGATCGTCGAGCACGACGTCCCGGTGGTCATGGACATCTCCGACAAGATCGTCGTGCTGGACTTCGGCCGCAAGATCGCAGACGGTTTGCCGATCGACGTACAAAACGACCCTGCGGTGATCGCCGCCTATCTCGGCGACGGCCACTGAAGAGCCGCCACCACGCCCCGTTTTCATCGACCCACAAGGACTCCACCCCATGAGAGAAGCCGTCATCGTCTCCACCGCCCGCACCGGCATCGGCCGCGCCTACCGCGGGTCACTCAACCACATCAAGTCGCCGTCGCTGCTGGGCCATGTGATCGGGCATGCGGTGCAGCGCGCCGGCATTGACGGCGCGGAGGTCGACGACGTGGTGATCGGCACCGTGCTGACCTCCGGCACGGCAGGCATGAACCTGGCCCGCAATGCGGCGCTTGCGGCCGGCCTGCCGGTCACCGCTCCCGGCCAGACCATGGACCGCCAGTGCGCCTCCGGCCTGATGGCCATCGCCACCGCTGCCAAGCAGGTGATGGTGGACGGCATGCAGGTGGTGGTGGCCGGTGGCCACGAAAACATCACGGCCGAGCAGAAGAACTACTTTGAAGGCGTCATGGCGGCCAAGGACGCAGCACTGGAGGCGCGCGTGCCGCATGCCTACATGCCCATGCTGCAGACGGCCGAGTTCGTGGCGCGCAAGTACGGCGTGGCGCGCCACGCGCAGGACCTGTATGCGCTGCAGTCGCAGCAGCGCACCGCGCTGGCCCAGCAGAACGGCCGGTTCGACCGCGAGATCGTGCCGATCACCACGCAGATGGCCGTGGCGGACAAGGCCACCGGCGCGATCAGCTACCGCGAGGTGGTGCTGTCGCGCGATGAAGGCAACCGCCCCGACACGGCGCTCGAGGGCCTCAACGCGCTCAAGCCGGTGCTCGATGGTGGTGTCGTGACGGCCGGCAACGCCAGCCAGTTGTCCGATGGCGCCAGCGCATGCGTCGTCATGGAGGCCGGACTGGCCGGGCGCAGGGGCTTGAAGCCTCTGGGGATCTACCGCGGCATGGCGGTGGCCGGCTGTGCGCCGGAGGAAATGGGCATCGGCCCGGTCCATGCGGTCCCCAAGCTGCTCAAGCAGCACGGGCTCACGGTGGCCGACATCGGGCTGTGGGAGCTCAACGAGGCCTTTGCCTGCCAGGCGCTGTACTGCCGTGACCAGCTGGGCATCGACCCGGAGCTCTACAACGTCAATGGAGGCGGAATTTCCATTGGCCACCCGTATGGCATGACCGGCGCCCGTCTGGTCGGCCATGCGCTGATCGAGGGCCAGCGTCGGGGCGTCAGGTATGTGGTGGTGACGATGTGTGTGGGCGGCGGCATGGGCGCCGCAGGCCTGTTCGAGGTCGCCTGAGGCGCAGCCGGCCAGCACGCGTTCCGGCATGCCCGCCGGCATGGTGGGCGTTGGCGGCCTGGCCAGTAACCCAAGGACATCCAGGGCCTCGGCCGGGTCGTCGACCACCATCACGCAGGCGCGCTTCATTTCCATCGGTGTCGCTTTTCAGGGGCGCTGCAACAGCGGGTGTTGCAACGCCGCAGGCCTGATGCGGCACGCCATCGCACGCAGTATTTGCCAGCCGGGCTTGCGGGCTGTTATGGTTGACGTTTCAACTCTCCGGGACCACTTCCATGCAATACCGTCGACTGGGCCGCAGCGGCCTGCAGGTCAGCGTACTTTCCCTCGGCTCCTGGGTCACCTACCACAACCAGGTCAACACCAATGCGGCGCGCGAGATGCTCGCCGCCGCGATGGATGCCGGCGTGAACTTCTTCGACAATGCCGAGGCATATGCCGGCGGCAAGAGCGAAGAGGTCATGGGCAAGGCGCTCAAGGCCCTGAAAAGTCCGCGCCTGGACTACGTGGTGTCCACCAAGTTCTACTGGGGTCTGCCCACCGACGGTGCCGGCATCAACCGCAAGAACACGCTGAACCGCAAGTACCTGATGCAGGCCATCGACGGTTCGCTGGCGCGTTTCGGGCTGGACTTCATCGATCTCGTCTACTGCCACCGGCCCGACCCGCACACGCCCATCGAGGAGACGGTCCACGCGATGAGCGACATGATCACCCAGGGCAAGGCCCTGTACTGGGGTACCAGCGAATGGTCGGCTGCTGAAATCCGCGCCGCGTGGGACATCGCCGAGCGCCACCACCTGCACAAGCCGGTGATGGAGCAGCCCCAGTACCACCTGTTCCACCGCAAGCGGGTGGAGCAGGAGTACGCCCGTCTGTACGAAGACATCGGCCTGGGCCTGACCACCTGGAGTCCGCTGGCCAGCGGCTTGCTCAGCGGCAAGTACCGCAAGGGTATCCCGAAGGGCAGCCGCGGTGCGCGCAGTGACATGGCATTCCTGAAGCAGGCGCTGACCGATACCGCCCGGCTGGCTGCCGTGGAGGGCCTGGCGCAGGTGGCTGCCGACCTGGACTGTTCGCTCGCGCAGCTGTCGATCGCCTGGGTTGCGCGCAATTCCCGGGTGAGCACCGTGATCACCGGCGCGTCGAAGCTGGCGCAGCTGACGGAGAACCTCGGAGCGCTGGACGTAGTGCCCAGGCTCACGCCGGAGGTGCTGGCGCGCATGGACGCCATCTGCGCGCCTGTGCTGGCGTAGCGCGGAGCCTCGT
>JBIKTP010000193.1:0-5404 GCA_044348035.1 Burkholderiaceae bacterium | reverse complement strand
TCTGTGGCTGCTGCCCTGCCTGGTGTGGCTGGTGGCCATGCTGCTGGCCGGTGCGCCGATCTTTGCCGGGCTGGGCGGGCTGGCGCTGGCGCTGTTCTGGCATGAGGGGCAGCCGTTGGCGTCGGTCGCCCTGTCGCATTACCAGATCACGGTCAACCCTTCCTTGCCGGCACTGCCGCTGTTCACCCTGGCGGGCCTGGTGTTCGCCCGCACCGGTGCTGCCCGGCGGCTGAGCCTGGTCTTCACCTCGCTGTTCGGCAGCGGCGCGACCGGCACGGTATTGGCCGCAGCCGTCCTGTGTTCCTGCTTCACCGCCTTCACCGGCGGGAGCGGGGTCACCATCCTGGCGCTGGGCGGGCTGCTGCTGCCGCTGCTGCGCAACGCGGGGGTGGGGGAGCGCAAAGGCATCAGCCTGGTCACCAGCGCCAGTGCGCTGGGGGTGTTACTGGCGCCGTCCGTGCCGCTCATCATGTACGCCATCATCGCGCGGGTGCCGATCCACGCGATGTTCCTGGCCGGTGTGATCCCGGCCATGGTCATGGTGGCCTTCCTGGTGGTGGTGGGCGGGTACTGGCGCCCGGGCGTAGCCACGCCCGTCGCAGCGGTGGCGCCTGCCATCCCCCGCACCAGCGTCCGGGAGGCGGCCTGGGCTGCCAAGTGGGAGATCCTGGCACCCGTGGTGGCCATCGCCTCGCTGGTCAGCGGGCTGGCAACCCCTACCGAGAGCGCTGCAGTGACCGTTGCCTATGCGGTTGCCACCCAGGTGCTGGCGCACCGGGAACTGGGCGCGCGGCTGCTGGCCCAGTGCCTGGCCGATTGCACCCGGATCATCGGGGGCGTGATGCTGATCCTGGGCATGGCGCTGGGGCTGACCAACTACCTGGTGGATGCCGGCGTGCCGGATGCCGCCATCGGCTGGGTGCAGGAGATGATTCCGAACAAGTTCATGTTCCTGCTGGCGCTCAATGTCTTCCTGTTCGCCGCCGGCGCGCTGATGGAGATCTTTGCCGCCATCGTGGTGCTGGTGCCGCTGCTGCTGCCGGTGGCGATGGCCTACGGCATCGACCCGATCCATTTCGGCATCATCTTTCTGGCCAACATGGAGATGGGCTTTTTGTGCCCGCCGGCCGGCATGAACATCTATTTCGCGTCCGCCATGTTCCGCAAGTCGGTGCGGTATGTGGCGCAGTCGGTGTTGCCGGCGCTGTTCGCCATCTTCCTGGGCACCTTGACGATTTCCTGGCTGCCCATTCTGGCCACCGGGTTGCCGGACCTGTTCGGCGCGCGGGGCGGGCCGTAGGCGCACCATTTTGGCGCTGCGCCGCCGGCTGATTTAGCGCAGGCGGCGGCCCGGGCGGTAGTGGCGGGCTTCGGGCAGAAGGCCGATGAACCGCGACGACAGTGTTTCCAGCTGCTGTTGGGCATAAGCTTCCCCGCAGGAGGCGGCCAGTGCCTGCATGATTTCGCTGCGGGCGTACCACAGGGTCTGGATCGCGCCTGCATAGTTGATCTTGATGAGCAGCGCGAGGTGCTGATCGGTGGGCCCGGCTTGCGCCATCAGGTCCAGCATGGCCTGGCGCACGTCCTCCATGCCAGCCTCCTGGGCCGGGGAGGGCGTCGGGTCCTGCCGGTCCTGCGCCGCCAGCCCCGCCAAACTGGGGCGCGGGCTGGTGATCCATTCCAGAGCGGCGCTCCAGGTGCGGGCGTGGCGGGTGGCGGTGGGCTTCGCAAACATCGGGCCAATCTATCCCGACCGCATGAACACCCCGTGACATGCGGGGCGCGTGCCAATGGGCCGTTCGGACAGGCGGGCCGACCTCACAGGCCGCCTGTACCGCCCGACTGGAGTCGGCAGGAGCCCCGGAAACCGTCCGAACGGACTATGGATCGGGCCCAACGCCCGGCACGGGGTGTCACCGTGCAACCCTAAATTACTGGTTGTGCGGCTGGACCACCTCAACCTGAAGTCGCGCAGGGGTTTTGGCTCCGGACGGCAAATTTCGACCAAAGGGTAACCGGTCACGCATCTGGAACCGGCAAACGGCAAGTCTGGCTTCGCTTTTTTTAACCATAGGGAAACGTACCAAATGAAACTCAAACTGATCGCTCTGGCCGCCATGCTGGCCGCTTCTGCTTCCTCGCAAGCCGCCATGGACGGTGCCACCTCCGGCAACGGCAGCCTGATCGCGAACTTCATCTACCAGGGCGGTGCTAGCGCCACGACCGGTGGCGACGACATGTCCGCCTCCTTCGATCTGGGTGTGGACATGAACACGGTCATTGGCTGGAACGGCATTGCCGGCTTCACGCGCACCTGGAACCTCTCGACGGGCCAACTCACCGGCGCAGGCGGTAGTGCGCCCTCGGTTCCCCAGACCATCGGCAACTACGGCACCGCCTTTGCAGATCTCAAGGATTTTGCCGGCGCCAGCGCGAACCTCATCCAGTTCAATGTGATTGCCCTGGACAACACCAACAAGGGAACCGCATTGACGGGTTCGCGTTACCTGTCGACTGGTGACACCAGCTTCGCCTCCGTCAACAACGGGCAGTTGAACGCCTTTGACACCATGAACCTGTACGTCAATGCCAACAACGCACTGGGAACCCATGCCTCCGCAGCCAACGGCGCCAGCACTGCCACGCCGGCAGACCCGGCGAACAGCTACTTCCGCGCCATCAATGGCTCTGGTACCGGTGATAACTGGGTGACGTTTTCGCAGAGCGAGGACACCACCAAGGCGGTGACGCAATCGCAGCAGTTCTGGTTGTTGACCAACGTGTCCGGCAGCGCAACCACCCCGGTTGCCCGTACACCCTTCGGTTTCGATCTTGGCGACACGGGTACCACCGTCAACCAGCTGGCTGAATTCAGCACCTGGACGGTCGACCTTGCCAGCAACACGATCACCTTCGCCACCCCTGTCCCGGAGGCGGAGACCTGGGCAATGATGGTTGCTGGTCTGGGCCTGATGGGCTTCATGGCCCGTCGCCGCAAGAACAACGCAGTTTGACCCACCCCCCACCCACTTTCAACCATAGGATCTGTCATGAAATTCCACAAAATTGCCCTGGCATGCGCCGCGCTGGCTGCTGCCCCTGCCTTTGCCCTCACCAATGCCCAACTGTCTGGCGCCACCGAGCTGTGGATGACCGGCGCGTCCGCGCCCACCAACAACGTGTACCAGGGCGCCATGTCCCTGTGCGCAGGCGTCAAGTACAAGAACAAGGCCGGTGTGGTGACCACCAACCCGGGCACCCGTGATATCCACATCTACCTGCAGGCCAGCGGTTCAAACGCGCTGTTCCCCGGTCAAGGCAGTGGCAACTCCGTCGCCTATGCCTGCCAGATCGACACGGATGACGACCGGGCCGGTGCTCTCGAGGGCACCTTCGTCGTGATCTACCACACGGTCGAAGGCGGTTCTTTCAACGCCTACACACCAGCTCTGAAGGCGGTGGGCGATACCAACCCCGAAATTCCTGCAACGTTGCCGCGTATCCAGAAAGCATCGACCCTGAGCGAGACCGGCAAGTGCGCCGCGGGTGGCGGTACGGTGGTCGACATGGTCATCTCGGGTGAGTCCAACCCCACGGGTGTGAAGCGCTTCACCGGCTGCGGTGTCGCCAACGTGACCCTGGGGTCAGAGCCCACGGTCGCCCCTGCGGATGGCGGACCGGTGCACTCCATCGGTGGTTACTCCGATACGGAGTACAAGATCAACCAGGCAAACCTGGCCATCGGCACTGACCTGAGCGCCATCGGCGGCGAAGCCCCCACCGGCGTGGCTCAGGGCTTTGGCCTGGCCGTGAGTTTTCCGCTGTACTACCAGTTGCAGAAAAACACCTTTGGCGCGAGCTCCACCTGCGTTACCACCGGCTCTGCTGCTGCTCCGGTCCTGACGGGCGCCTGCCAGCCCAACATCTCCTCGGCCAAATACACCAACCTTGTCGCAGAGAACCTGGTGCCTTTCGCGGATGCTTCGACCTTCGGCGCGGCCAGTCTCCCCGGCTCGGGCCAGATTGCGGTTCATCGCCGTGTGCCCACGTCCGGAACGCAGTCCTCTTCCAACCTGTTCTTCCTGAACAAGCCCTGTGCCCAAGGCCCGTTGCAGGGTGAGCTGGCCCTCCAGGGCGCAGGCACCGTCGGCAACGTCAGGACGATCGCACACAGCGGCAGCGGCGATGTGCGCAATGGTGTGATCGCTTCCTCCACGGCTGGCGAGTTCGGTCTTGGCTGGCTGTCGCTGGAAAATGCCCGCGGCAGCGCCGCCTGGGCCTTCGTGAAGCTCAACGGCGTGTCGCCGAACTTCCTCGCCGATGGCAGCGCCGACTCCCTGCAGCGTGAAAACGCGATCACGGGTGCCTACACGGCCGTCAACGACCTGGTGTCCTTCACCGCGACCGCCGATGCACCCGTGTCTGCGCCGGTCGAAGGTGCCGACTTCATCAATGCCGTCAATGCCAGCCTGGGCAACCCCAACATCACGAACCTGCGTGGCCTGTTCGTGGCGTCCGCAACCCGTGGCGGGAACTCCTGCGCCCCGCTGCAGTAATCGGACCTTCACCCGGCGGTGGCAGTCCGCCGGGGTCAGCCTCTGGGGACAGCGTCGAACGGCGCTGTCCCGTTTGTGTTTTTCGGGCTGCCCGGCGCACGGTCCTCCGGCGGCTCGAAGAAGCAGGTTTTGGTGTGGAACACGATGAAGATTTCTAGATGGGCGGGCTTTCTGTTGGCCGCAGCGCTGGGCCTGGTTCAGGCGCAGGAAGCCCGGTTCGACATATTCGAGTACCGGGTGGAGGGCACGACCCTGCTGCCGGTGGCTGCGGTCGAGCGGGCGGTGTACCCGCAGCTGGGTGAAAAGCGCAGCCTCGCCGAGGTGGAGAAGGCACGCGAGGCCCTGGAGAAGGCCTACCATGACGCGGGTTACCTCACCGTGCTGGTCAGCATTCCGCAGCAGAAGGTCGACAACGGTGTGGTCCGGCTGGTGGTGACCGAGGCGCCGGTGGACCGCCTGCGGGTGGTCGGGTCGCGTTACTTCAGCCTGGGCGAGATCAAGGCCGGGGCGCCCGAGCTGAGCGAAGGCAATGTGCCCCATTTTCCGCAGATGCAGACGGAGCTGGCGGCGCTCAACCGCAGCGCCGACCGGCGTGTCAACCCGGTGCTGCGCCCGGGCAGGACGCCGGGCACGGTCGAGGTCGACCTGAAGGTGCAGGATACATTGCCCCTGCATGGCAGCGTGGAGCTCAACGACCGTTACAGCCAGGACACCTCGCGCACGCGCCTGAGTGCCAGCATCCGCTGGGACAACCTGTGGCAGAAGCAGCACAGCATCGGGTTGACGCTGCAGACCGCGCCGGAGAAACCGGCCGAGAGCCTGGTGATCTCCGCCAACTACACGGTGCC
>JBIKTP010000192.1:0-5437 GCA_044348035.1 Burkholderiaceae bacterium | reverse complement strand
GGGGTGGTCTGTATGCTGAAGCCCATCGACGCCCCGCCGGTGTTGGCGCTGGACGGCAGCCCCACCGGCTCCAGACCGAGCGCGAACAAGGCCTGTCCGGGCGCGCCGGTCTGGTCCAGCCCCAGGCCATGCTGTTCGTTGATCCTGGTGCCCAGTGCCATGGCCATGCGACCCAGCAGGTTCCCGGCATCGACCAGGTCGGTGTTGTGGAAGCGCAGCAGGCCGGCAATGGCACCGCCACCGAGGCTGCCCTCCTCCACGATGGCGCTTTGTCCATTTCGGGTGATCTGCAGCTTGGACTTGGAAGGGTCGCCGAACTCGTCCCCGCTGATAGCCACCTGTGCCGCCACCTTGCCCAGCACCAGAGCCTGGCTGCCGCCGATGAAGATGCCCACTGTGCCGTCGTTGGCCGGGATGCTGGTGGTCTGCACCAGGGTATTGAGCTCGCGGATCAGCTGGTCGCGCTGGTCGAGGATCTGGTTGGGGGCGTGTCCCGAGCCGTTGGTGGCGACCACCTGCTCATTGGCCTGTGCGATGCGGGCCGCCAGGTCGTTGATGGTGCTGGCGGTCACTCGCAGTTCGTTCTTCAGGCCTTGCTGCAGGTCGGCCAGGTTGCCGGCCGTCATGCGAAACCGTGCCGCCATTTCGTCCGCGCGCGACAGCGCCACCATGCGCGAGGGCAGATCGGTGGGCGCGTTGGCGACATCCGAAAAGGCATTGAGCATGTCGGCGACCGCTGCGCCCAGGCCGGTGGTACCGCCGGGGAACATGTCTTCCAACTGCTTGAGCTGTTCCAGCCGCTTGGCGTCCGAGGAGGCGAGCGACTTGGTCAGTGCCGCCTGGCGCGTCAGGAACTCGTCGTGCGCCCGCACCACCGTGGCGGCATTCACGCCGTTGCCGTAGTAGCCTGCGCCCGAAAAGGCACCTTCCACGCTCTCCAGAAGCACCGTCTGTTTCGAGTGGCCCGGTGTGTTGACGTTGGCCACGTTGTTGCCCGCGGTCTGCAGCGCGAGCTGGTTGGCCATCAGGGCCCGGGTGCCAATGTTCAGGATGGACATGCACGCCCCGGTATCAGGCCTGGGCGCGCTGCAACTGCAGCGTCGTGTTGATGGCCCGGCTCAGCTTGTCGGCATAGGCCGGATCCGTGGCGTAACCGGCGCGCTGCAGACCGGTGGCAAAGGCGTGCACCGAAGTGGTCTGCTGGCTGGCCTTGGCATACCGCGGGCTTTCGGTGATCAGCCGCGCATAGTCACGGAAGGATGCTTCGTAGGAGTCGTAGGCGCGGAATTTCGCCACCACCTTGCGCGGTGTGCCGTTGATGTATTCGGTGGTGGTGATTTCAGCCACCTTGCCCGTCCAACCCGGCCCGGCCTTGATGCCGAACAGGTTGTGCGACGGCGCGCCGCCCTTCATGCGGATTTCGCTGCGGCCCCAGCCAGTCTCGTGACCAGCCTGTCCGAGCATGAAACCCGAGGGCAGCCCGCTGTCCTGCTCCACCCGGGCGGCAGCTGCGCTGTGGCGCTGCACGAATGCGGCCTGGTGGCTGTGGGTCTTGAGCGGGCCGGTGGGCGCCAGCGTGATTGGCGCGGGGCCGGCACGGGCGGCGGCCTCGGGCGCGGCAGCCGCCGCCGGCGCGGCGGTCTGCTGCGACAGCTGGCGCGCGATCATGTCGGACAGCCCGCCGGGCATGCCCGACATGTGCACCGACAGCTGCTGGTCCAGCAGGTCGGTGCCGAGGTCGCCGCCGGCGCTGTCGAGCATGCCGGACTTCATGGTGGCCTCGCGCATGCTCTTGATCAGCTCGCGCATGAACAGCGACTCGAACTGTTTGGCCGCCTCCTTGACGGCGGCCGGCGAGTTCTGGCCCGCCTGCAGCTTGAGCGTGTTCAGGGTCCGGCCGTCTGCGGCCAGCGCATTCGTCGAGGCACCCAACTGCGAGAACGACATCTAGATCACCTCCAGCTCTGCATTCAGGGCACCTGCCGCCTTGATCGCCTGCAGGATGGCCAGCAGGTCCTGCGGGGTGGCGCCCAGCGCATTGAGCGCGCGCACCACGTCGGCGAGTTGCGGGGCCGCCGGCACCTGGATCAGGATGCCCGGCTCCTGCTTGATCTGGATGTTGGCCCGCTCGGCCACCACGGTCTGGCCGCCGGTGGACAGCGGGTTGGGCTGGCTGATCACCGGGGTGGAGCTGATGGTGACCGACAGGTTGCCATGCGCGATCGCGCAAGGCCCCAGCGAGACCGCCTGGTTGAGCACGATCGAGCCGGTGCGCGAGTTGATCACCACCTTCGCTGCGGGGGACGAGGTCTCCAGCGGGAGTTCTTCCATCTCGGCGATGAACGACACACGGGCATTGGGCTCCATCGGCGCGCGCACCTGCACCGAGCGGCCGTCCAGCGCCTGCGCGGAGCCATCGCCGAAACGCTTGTTGATGGCCTGGGCGACCCGCCGTGCTGTCTGGAAGTCCGATGCCTCCAGGCCCAGGCGGAAGGTGTCGCCCTCCAGCAGCGGTGTCGGCACCGCGCGCTCGACCTGCGCCCCGCCGGGGATGCGTCCGGCGCTGAGGTGGTTGATCTGCACCTTGCTGCCGCCGGCGGATGCGCCTGCGCCGGCGACGATCAGGTTGCCCTGGGCCAGCGCGTAGATCTCGCCGTCCACGCCGCGCAGCGGGGTGCTGATCAGCAGGCCACCCTTGAGCGACTTGGAGTTACCCAGCGAGGACACGTTCACGTCGATGGTCTGGCCCGGGCGGGCGAAGGCCGGCAGCTGCGTGGTCACCAGCACGGCCGCAACGTTCTTGAGCTGCAGCGAGGCGGCGGTGGCTGGAGGCAGCGTGATGCCGAGCTGCTGCAGGTAGTTGGTCAGGCCCTGCGCGGTATAGGGCATCTGGGTCGTCTGGTCGCCCGTGCCGTCGAGCCCGACCACCAGACCGAAACCGGTCAGCTGGTTGCTGCGCACGCCCTCGATGGCCGCCACTTCCTTGATGCGGTAGGCCTGGGCGGGCGCGGCCAGCAGCAGGGCCGCCAGCAATACGGTCAGCGCATGTGTCAGGGGGCTTGGGAGGGTGATCGGGAAAGGCATGGAACAACCTAGAACGGCAACATGGCCATGAAGAAGCGGGCGATCCAGCCCGTGGTCTGTGCTTCGGCCTGGGCGCCGCGGCCGCGCGACTCGATGCGGGCATTGGCGACCTGGGTCGAGCTGACGATGCTGCCCGGCTGCAGCGCGCGCGGATCGACCGTGCCGGAGAAGCGCAGCACATCGACGTTCTGGTTCACGCCGATCTGCTTTTCGCCGGCCAGCACCAGGTGACCGTTGGGCAGCACATCGATCACGGTGGCGGTGATCGAGCCGGAGAAGGTATTGGCGCTGGCGGTCGCGCCCTCCCCCGAGAAGTCGTTGGCAGAAGCGGCGCCGATGGTGAGCTTGGGCAGCAGCGAGGCCGGAGCGAACGGAATGGCGCTCACGCTGCCCGACATCGACGTGGTGCGGTTGGCCGTGCTCGATGAGGTCTGGCTGGCGGTCACGTTCTCGACGATCTGGATCGTGACCGTGTCGCCCACCAGACGCGCGCGCCGGTCTTCGAAGCCGGGGCGGTAGCTCGCGCTCTGGAACAGGCTGCCGGTGTTGGCGCGGGCCTGCGCCACGGCTTTGGGCGGCGGCGCCACGGGCAGCGGTGCGAAGTCGACCGCCACCTTTTGCGGCATCGACTCGCAACCGCCAGAGAGCGCGGCCAGCGCCAGGACGCTGGCCAGCAGGAGGATGCGTGCCAGGATGCCCATCACAGCTGGCCCAGCTTCTGCAGCATCTGGTCGGAGGTCTGGATGGCCTTGGAGTTCATCTCGTAGGCGCGCTGGGTCTGGATCATCGTGATCAGCTCCTGCACCACATTGACGTTGGAGGACTCCAGGAACCCCTGGGACAACAGGCCCAGGCCGTTGGCGCCTGGCGTGCCGGTCTGAGGCTGGCCCGATGCCGGGCTCTCGGCGAACAGGTTCTGGCCCTGGGGCTCGAGGCCGGCGGGGTTGATGAAACTCGCCAGCGCAATGGTGCCGATATTCTGTGGCGCGGTCTGGCCAGGGATGGACGCAGTGACCGTGCCGTCATTGGCAATCGTGATGTTCTTGGCGTTCTGCGGAATCGTGACACCGTTGGCCACCGGCAGGCCGTTGGAGGTGACCAGCCGGCCCTGGTTGTCGACCTGGAACGAGCCGTCCCGGGTGTATTGCGTGGTGCCATCGGGCATGGTGATCTGGAAGAAGCCGGCCCCCTGGATGGCTACGTCGAGCTGGTTCGTCGTCTGCTGGGGCGTCCCCTGCGAGAACGAGCGGCTGGTGGCTACGGTACGCACGCCCAGGCCCAGGTGCAGGCCGGTGGGCAGCTGCGATTCGGCCGTGGTGTTGGCGCCGACCTGGCGCAGGTTCTGGTACATCAGGTCCTCGAACACCGCATTGGCGCGCTTGTACCCGGTGGTGGACACATTGGCCAGGTTGTGCGAGATCACGTCCAGCTGCATTTGCTGGGCTTCCATGCCTGTCTTGGAGATCCAGAGGGAGTTGATCATGGGGTGTCCTCGAAAGTGGGGGCTGGCGGAATGCGGCGCGTCAGCCCTGCAGGCTCAGCAGCCGGCCGGCCTGGCGGTCATTGGATTCGGCGGTCTGGATCAGGCGCATCTGCTGTTCGAACTGGCGCGCGGTCTGGATCATGCCCACCATGGTCTCGATCGGATTCACGTTGGAACCCTCCAGAACGCCCGCCATCAGGCGGGCCTGCTCGTCATTGGGCAGCGGGTCGCCCACTGCGGTGCGGAACAGGCCGTCATCGCTGCGCCTGAGCGGGTCTTCCGGTGTCGGAGTGACCATCTTCAGGCGACCGATCTGGTTGGCTGGCTGGCCGGGCACCCGGGCGCTCAGGATGCCGTCGTTGCCGATGCTGAGTTCGGAGTTGGCGGGGACAGTGATGGGGACGCCGCCGTCGGACAACATCGCCAGGCCGTTGCTGGTCATCAGGGTGCCGTCGGGCGAGATTTCCATCGAACCATTGCGGGTGTACGCCTCGGTGCCGTCGAGCCCCTGGACGGCGAACCACGCGTTGCGGGTGGCCATGACATCCAGGGCCCGGCCGGTGCGCTGCGCGGCGCCGGGCAGGTTCAGGTGGCCGGAGGTGGCTTCAAGGGCGAACACGCGGGTCGTCGAACCGTCGCCGCGCAGCGGCACGGCACGGTAGGTCGACAGTTCGGCGCGAAAGCCGTTGGTCGACGCGTTGGCGAGGTTGTTCGACAGGACCGACTGCCGGTGCGCGGCTGCGTTGGCGCCGGTCATGGCGGTGTAGATGAGGCGATCCATGGTCGGTCGGCGTCAGTGGTCCGTCAACGCAGGTTGGTCAGCGTGGACAGCACCTGGTCCTGGGTCTTGATCGTCTGCGCGTTGGCCTG
>JBIKTP010000007.1:0-15342 GCA_044348035.1 Burkholderiaceae bacterium | reverse complement strand
TGTGCCACGCGGGCTGGGCCACCGTGGCCGGCCGTACCGGCTCGAACCAGCGCTGCATGCCGCCATGCAGGGCGTTGTAGGCCAGCGGCTGCCAATGCGCCCTGTGGTCGACCTGCGTGACCCGCGTGCCCTCGACCACGAAGCAGCTGTGGCGCCGGCGCCGGTACTTGCCGCCATCCTTCAGGTACTGGTCAGGGGGCAGGTCGTTCCATGCGTCGCGCAGGGCCGCCAGGGAATCTGCGCCACAACCGGCCTGAGCGGCCACCCCCTGCGGACTCAGCGCGGCGTAACCCTGCTGGGCAATTGTCTGTGGCAGGTGGTCTGGCGAGCTGTAGGGCGGCGCCAGCATCATGGCTCGACCTTGACACCCTTCCAGAAGGCCACGCGTCCCCGGATCGACTCGGCCTCGGGTTTCGGGTCGGGGTAGAACCACACCGCGTCCTGGTTCATGTCGCCGTTCACGATCAGCGAGTAATAACCCGCCTGGCCCTTCCAGGGGCACATGGTCTTGTGGTTGCTGAACCCCACATACCGGCGGTCCAGCGCGCTTTCGGGGAAGTAGTGGTTGCCTTCCACCAGCACGGTGTCCTCACTCTGCGCAATCACTGCGCCGTTCCAGGTGGCCTTCATCGTGTGCTCCTTGATCCTTGCGGGGTGGCCCGAATTACAGCACACGGTGGGCCCGCCCGATGCCGTTACCATCGGTCCACCAGCCGGCCTGCGCCGCTGACAGATGCAGAGGCCCCGTTCCGCCATGATTCCCTTTTCCGTGCTTGACCTGTCCCCCATCACCGAGGGCAGCGACGCCGCGCGGTCCTTCCGCAACAGCCGCGATCTGGCCCAACACGCCGAACGCTGGGGGTTCCGGCGCTTCTGGCTGGCCGAGCACCATGGCATGCCGGGCATCGCCAGTGCCGCCACCTCGGTCCTGATGGCCTACGTGGCTGGCGGCACCAGCACCATCCGCATCGGCGCTGGCGGCATCATGCTGCCCAACCATGCGCCGCTGGTGATCGCAGAACAGTTCGGCACCCTCGAGTCGCTGTTTCCCGGCCGGATCGACCTCGGCCTGGGGCGGGCGCCCGGATCCGACCAGCGCACGGCGCGCGCCTTGCGCCGCAACCTGCAGTCCGATGCAGAGGAGTTTCCGCAGGACGTGCTGGAGCTGATGGACTATTTCTCGGACACGCCACAACAGCCCGTGCGCGCGGTGCCGGGCACCGGCCTCAAGGTGCCGCTGTGGATCCTGGGCTCCAGCCTGTTCGGTGCGCAGCTGGCGGCGCTGCTGGGTCTGCCGTTCGCCTTTGCCTCCCACTTCGCTCCGGCACAGATGATGGACGCCATCGGACTGTACCGCTCCGGGTTCCGCCCGTCGGCACAACTCGACAAGCCCCATGTGATGCTGGGCTTCAACGTGTTTGCGGCCGATGCACAGGAAGACGCCGAACTGATGGCAAGCTCGATGCAGCAGGCCTTCGTGAACAGCCGCTCCGGGCGTCCGTCACGCCTGCCGCCGCCACGCCGCCACTACTACGAGAGCGCCACGGCGCAGGAACGCGCCCTGCTCGATGCGGTGCTGTCCTGCACTGCCATCGGCTCACCTGATACGGTGCGGACCCAGCTGAAGGCCTTCGTGGCCCGCACCGGTGCCGACGAGCTGATGATCACCTCGCAAACCTTCCAGCACACCCAGCGGCTGCGCTCCTTCGAGATCGTCGGGGCGTTGCAGCGCGAGGGCTGAGTGGCTGGTCCGCGCGGCTCCCGCATGACGGCGACGCTGCAGCGCCTGTGGGAACACATCGGGCGCGATCACCTCGTGTGGCTGGCTGCGCTGTACATCCTGCTGTCGGGTGCCCTGCTGGCCCTGTTGCTGGTGGCCTTGCGTGCCCAGGAGCTCAGGTCCGCCGAGCGATCCCTGGACGCCTTCGCCCGGGCCATGGAGGCGATGACCAGCCACACGCTGCAGGCAGCCCACGCGCGCCTGGAGCTCGTGGGCCACGAAATCACGCACCCGGTGCCGCAGACCGACGGGCTGGTCACTCGCAAGCTGTTGCAGGAGCGTCTGCGTGAGATGCCTTTCGCCAGCGCCTTGTGGGTCCTGGATGCCAATGGCAAAGTGCTGGCAGACACGGCATCCGGTTCTTCGGGCATCGACGCCTCGGGGCGCGACTACTTTCTGGCCCTGCACAACGCAAAGCCCGGCGCCCTGGTGACCGGCAAGCCCGCCCTCGGAGCCGCCGACGGGCACTGGCGCATACCGCTGGCGCATGCCTTGCACGACACCGGGGGCAAGTTCCTCGGCGCTGTCGTCGCCGGTGTCGACCCGGCCCATTTCTCGGCCGCCTGGGCCTCGGTGGACCTCGGAGCCGATGCAGTTGTCGCGCTGCTGCGGCGCGACCAGACGCTGCTGATCAGCAGCCCGCCGATCCGGGACGCGTCTGGCCAGGACATGCCCTGGTCCGCCATGTTCCTGCCACCATTGCAGGGCCTGCAGCAGGGCCGCTTCCTGGCGCCAGGCGGGTCCGATGGCATTGCCCGCTCCTTTGCCTTCCGCACACTGCAGCACTGGCCCGCGCTGTTGCTGGTCGTCGGGCGGTCCGAGGCGACGACGCTCGCCCCCTGGAGCGGCACGGCCGCCGTCGTGGCCCTGGCCTGGGCCCTCACTGCGGCAGCCGTCGGCGGGCTGAGCATCGTGCTGCATCGGGCCCGCGCCCGCCATGCCGCGGCGGCCCGGCAGGCGCTGGAACTGGGCGCGCGGCTGGACCTCGCCACCAGCGCCGCCGCCATCGGCGTCTGGGAATGGGACATGCGCACCGACCAGGCCTACGGCTCGCCGTCCTACTACTCCATGCTGGGTTACCCGGCCCGCGCCGATGTGATCGACCGCCAGTTCTGGTTCGACCGCTGTCACCCCGACGACGCCAGACGTGCCAGCGACCATATCCAGTGCGCCCTGTCGGGCCTGTCCGACACCTACCAGTACGAAGTGCGTCTGCGCCATGCCGATGGCGAATACCGCTGGGTGCGGCTGTCCGGCCGGGTGACGGAACGCGATTCCGACGGGCATCCGACGCGCCTGCTGGGCGTACGGATGGACATCCACCAGCAGGTGCTGGCCCAGCAGAAACTGCGCAAGAGCGAGGCCCTCAACCTGGCGGTGCTGAACTCGGTCCAGGCGCACATTGCCGTGCTCGACCGGCGCGGGATGGTGGTGGCGCTCAACGAACCGTGGCGGCAGTCCAGCGACGTCGACCGCTATCTGCGTGCCAGGGGCCAGAGGCCGGTCGACGTCGGCGACAGCTACCTGGAAGTCTGCCGCCGGCTCCCGCCGCTGCCCACGGAACGCACGACGGGGCTGCCGGTGGCCGAAGGCATCCGGGCGGTGCTGGAGCACCGCAGCACCGCCTTCAACGCCAGCTACCCCATCCGGTCGGCGAAGGAGAAACGCTGGATCGCCCTGCAGGTGACGCCGCTGCACAGCGAAGACGGAGGCGCGGTGATCTCCCATGCCGACATCACCGACCGCATCGCGGCTGCGGAGAACCTGCGCCAGATGACCCGGCTGTACGCACTGCGTGCCAGGATCAACCGCGCGATCATCGACCAGCGAACCCCCGCAGACCTGTTGCAGGAGATCTGCCGCAGCGCTGTTGCGCACGGACAGTTCGGCATGGCCTGGATCGGGCAGACCGACCCTGCCAGCGGCCGCATCCGTCCCCTGGCGGAGCCGCAAGCGCCAGGTGCCTTCCTCACGACGCTGACCAGCTCCGCCGACGGTTGGCTGGATCCGGCGACCTTGCCACAAGCGCTGCCGCCCTCGGCCGTGCTGGCCATCGCCGACATCGCCAGCCACAGCGCAACCTGGCCGGCATGGACTGCCGCGGCGCTCCGGCAGGGCTTCCAGTCCGCTGCCGTCGTGGGATTCACCTGGGAGGGGCCACTCGATGCCAGCCTGCATCTGTTCGCCCGCGAACCGGGCTTCTTCACCCCGGCGGAACGCCAGGTGCTGGCCGACATCGGGGCGGACATCTCGCTGGCGCTTGCCGCACTCGCCTCCGAGGCGGCCCGCGAACGGGCCGAGCTCGCCCTGCACACGCTGCTGCGCGACAAGGAGGCGCTGCTCAAGGAGGTCCACCACCGGGTGAAGAACAACCTGCAGGTCGTCAGCAGCCTTTTGCGGCTGGAGGCTGCGCGCGATGCCAATACCTCCACCGTATCGGTGCTTCGGGACATGCAGGGCCGCATCCAGGCCATGGGGCTGCTGCATGAGTCCCTGTACGGGTCGGGCAACTTTGCCGCGGTGGATCTGGCGGTCTATCTGCGCCAGCTGAGCACCCAGGCGTTCACCACGTTCTCGACGCGCAGCGGCGCCGTGCGCCTCGATGTGAACCTGGCGTCGGTGCAGGTGTCGATGGACCAGGCGATCACCTGCGGGCTGCTGGTCAACGAGCTGGTGTCCAACAGCCTCAAGCATGCCTTCCCCGGTGGCCGCACAGGGGTGCTGCGGATCACCCTGCAGGCCCTCGACAACCCCGGCTGCTGGCGCCTGCAGATCGCCGACGATGGAGTCGGCCTGCCACCGGACCTGGCGCAGCGCCAGCCGCAGTCGCTGGGCATGCAGCTGGCGTCCGACCTGGCCGATCAGCTGGGGGGGGCCCTGCACCATGGGGGCGGGCCGGGCACCGACCTGCAGGTGGAGTTCTGGATCGACGAGGCCCGCTAAAGCCGGATCAAGGCCGATTTAAGATCCCTTTAGCGCGGCAGATCGGTAACCTTCGCGGTCTATCATGTCGGGGAAGAGACAATCCCCGCAGCCCGACGCCGCCCTGCACACATGCCCCACCCTCCCCACCGGCCCCGCATCCTGGTCGTCGAAGACCAAGCCATCGTGGCGCGGGACATCCAGCTGCAGCTGGCCGCCTTGGGCTACGAACCGGTGGGCCATGCAAAACGTGGCGAGGAGGCGGTGCTGCTGGCCGGAGAACTGCTGCCCGATCTGGTGCTCATGGACATCCAGCTGGCCGGCGCCATGAACGGCGTCGAGGCGGCGACCCTGGTGCGGCAACGGCATTCGATCCCGGTCGTTTTTCTGACCGCCTTCGCCGAAGACACGACCCTGGAGCAGGCCAAGCTGGCCGAACCCTTCGGGTACGTGCTCAAGCCGTACGCAGAGCGCGAGCTGCGCATCGTGCTGGAGATGGCGCTCTACAAGCACCGCATCGAGACCGCACTGCGCGACAGCGAGGACCGCTACCGCAGCCTGTTCAACAACCTGCAGAACGGCGTGTTGCTGGTAGGGCCCCAGGGCGAGGTGCTGCTCGCCAACCAGCGCGCGTGTGACCTGCTCGGTCTGGGCCTGGAAGAACTGCGCAGCGCGATGACGCAGGATCCGGGGTGGAACCTGGTGCGCGAGGACGGCTCCCCCTTCCCGGACGGGGCGCACCCGGTCGCCCAGTGCCTGGCAAAGCGCAAGCCGGTTCCCGACGTCATCGTCGGGGTCTATCGCCAAAGCTCCCAGGACCGGCTCTGGCTGCAGTTCGGCGCCCATCCCCGACTGGCACCGGACGGGAGCCTGCGCGACATCATCTGCACCTTTGTCGACATCACGCGGCGCAAGCAGGTTGAGCTCGAACTGATGGCCGGGCGCGAAGCCCTGCGGGAATCGGCGCTGCACACCCAGACCATCCTGGACAACATGGTCGACGCGGTCATCACCATCGACCGCCACGGGCTGATCGAATCCTTCAACCGTGCGGCCACCAGCATCTTCGGCTACCCGGCCAACGAGGTGATCGGGCGCAATGTGTCGATGCTCATGGCGGACCACGACCGGCGCCACCACGATGCCTACATGCAGCACCACCACGACACCGGCGAGACCAGGGTGATCGGCAAGGTGCGCGAAATGCTGGCAGCGCGCAAGAATGGGCAGGTGTTCCCGATCAGCCTGGCCGTTTCGCGCATCACGCACCTCGGGCAGGTCACCTATATCGGCCTGATCCAGGACATCACCGAGCGCCGGCGGGCGGCCGAGGCGCTGGAAGAAAAGACGCAGCAGCTGCGCGCGTTGTCACGCCGCGTGCTCGAGGCCCAGGAGCTGGAACGCCGCCGTGTGGCCCATGAGCTGCATGACGAGCTGGGGCAGTCGCTCACCGCGATCAAGATCAACCTGCAGGCGCGTGAGCGCTTCAAGGACCGTTCGCCTGCCGAACTCAACGCCGAGAACCTGCGCATCGTCGAGGACGCGCTGCAGCATGTGCGCCGACTGGCAGTGGCTCTGCGCCCCTCGGTGCTGGACGACCTCGGCCTGATCCCGGCCCTGCGCGGCATCGCCGAACAGACGGCCGCACGCAGCGGTTTTTCGGTGCACTTCGAGCCGGCCATCCCCGATACCCGTCTGCCGTCCGATGTCGAGACCGCCTGCTTCCGCGTCGTGCAGGAAGCTCTCACCAACATCACGCGCCATGCCCGTGCGACGCGGGTCGACATCGACCTTTTCCACGATGGCGAGGCCCTGATGCTGGGCATCCACGACGACGGCTGCGGCTTTGACGTGGGTGCCGTGCGGGAACGCGCATCGGCCGGCAACAGCATCGGGCTGCTCGGCATGAAGGAACGCGCCACGCTGCTGGGCGGGCAACTGGATATCGAATCCGTCCCCGGCATGGGCAGCACCGTGCGCATGCGCTGCCCGCTTACACTCCCCCGTCAGTGAACAACACCATGACCCGATTGCGCGCACTGCTGGCCGACGACCACACCCTTGTGCGCGCCGGCCTGCGCAAGTTGCTGGAGTCGATGCCTGACGTCGAGGTGGTGGGCGAGGCCAATGACGGCCTGGCCCTGCTGCAGCTGGCCCAGCAGCTGCAGCCCCACCTGGTCCTGATGGACATCGCCATGCCGGGGCTCAATGGCCTGGAGACCACGGCGCGCCTGACGAAGTCGCAGCCGGATGTGCGGGTGATCATCCTCTCGATGCACCAGAACGAGGAATATGTTCGCCAGGCCCTGCGAAACGGCGCGGCCGCCTACCTGCTCAAGGATGCCGCCACCCTGGAGCTGGAGCTGGCAGTCAAGGCGGTGCTGCGCGGCGAGACCTACCTCAGCCCGGCAGTCTCTCGGGGCATCGTGAGCGACTATGTGCAGCGCCTGAGGGCTGAAGACCAGCCCGGTGATGCACTGACCCCGCGCCAGCGCGAGGTCCTGCAGCTGGTGGCAGAGGGCCACAGCACCAAGGAGATCGCGCGCCGCCTGGACCTCTCCGTCAAGACGGTGGACACCCACCGCAGCCAGCTCATGAAGCAGCTCGACATCCACGAGGTGGCCGGGCTGGTGCGCTATGCGATGCGCAACGGGCTGATCTCGCCGGATGCCTGACCTGCCTCAGGTGTTTTCCGGCACGGGCTCAGGTATCGGCCGGATGTTTTTTCGCAACGCAAAGGCCTAAATTCCCTGGCAGACCGACCGCTGGGCATTCCGACCCGTACGGGGGCGGAACCCGGTGGACAACACGCCCGAGGAAAACCATGCGCCTGAACCTTCCAGTTTCTCAGCAGGAATACGATTACCCGGCTGACCAGATGCTCGTGTCCATGACGGACACCAAGGGGCACATCACCCACTGCAACCAGGCATTCGTGGTGGTTAGCGGGTACACCTATGACGAATTGCTGGGGCAGAACCACAATCTGGTGCGTCACCCCGACATGCCCCCCGCCGCCTACAAGGACCTGTGGCAGACCGTCGGCCGCGGCCGCCCCTGGACGGGGCTGGTCAAGAACCGGCGCAAGGACGGCGACCACTACTGGGTGGTGGCCAACGTCACGCCGATCATGGTCGATGGCAAGCCGCGGGGTTACATGTCGGTGCGCACCAAGCCCACCCGGGAGCAGATCACCAGCGCAGATGCCCTGTATGCGCAGATGCGGATGGAAGAGGAAAGCGGCAGCCCCTCGTTCGCGCTGGCAGGCGGGCAAGTGCGCCGCACCGGACTGCCCGGCCTGATCGGGCGGGTCGCACGCATCGCGCTGGCCGGCCAGCTTGCCATGGCACTCGGGGGCATGTCCGTCCTCGCACTCGGCGCCACCGCTCTGGGGGGCGGGTGGCCGGTGCAGGCGGCGACCCTGGCCGTGGGTGCAGGCATCATCATGGGCTGGTTTCACCAGCGCGTGTCCCGCCCGACGATCGCGGCGGCAGATTTCGCCAACGACCTGGCAGGCTGCAACCTGATCGGCACCATCGAGGGAAGCTACCCTGAGCCGATGGCCGGCCTGGTGCGCAGCCTGCGCCAGATCCAGGTCAACCTGCGCGCCGTTGTCAGTGATGTGCGGCGCGAAATCAACCACTTCACCCAGTCTGCGGCCGAGATCGCCGCCGGCGGCATGGACCTGTCCTCGCGCACCGAAACCCAGGCCAGCAGCCTGGAGGAGACCGCCGCGTCGATGGAGCAACTCTCTGGCACCGTCAAGCAGACGGCCAGCACGGCAGCCAAGGTGTTTGAACACAGCGAGCGCAGCAGTGCTGTGGCAAGCCGGGGTAGCGATGCGATGCGCCAGGTATCGGTCACCATCAAAACCATCCAGGCCTCGTCGACCAAGGTGCACGACATCATCGGCGTGATCGAGGGCATCGCCTTCCAGACCAACATCCTGGCGCTCAATGCCGCGGTGGAGGCGGCCCGGGCCGGCGAGCATGGGCGCGGTTTTGCGGTGGTGGCCTCCGAAGTCCGGGCGCTGGCGCAGCGCAGCGCCGTGGCGGCCAAAGAGATCCGGGAACTGATCGCGCAATCGTCGGGGCAGGTGTCCGAGGCGACGGTGCAGATGGAGTCTGCGGGCAAGACCATCGGCGAGATGCTGAACTCGGTGCATGAGGTCAGCGATCTGATCAAGCTCATCACGAACGCCGCCCAGGAACAGGCGACCGGCATTGCCCAGGTGAACGAGGCGGTGGCGCTGCTGGACACGGCAACCCAGCAGAACGCGGCCCTGGTGGAGGAGTCGGCAGCCTCGGCGGCGACCCTCAAGCAGGGCGCACTGTCGATGTCCCGCTCGGTGGAGGTATTCCAGCTCTGACGCCGGGCCTGCGGCGCCGCCCGACGCTCAGAAGCCCAGGCTGGCGAGCAGGTCGTCGACCTCGCTCTGGTTGCTGACGACGTCGGTGCGGCCCTCGGGGTTGACCACGGGGCCATTGAGGTCGACATGGGGGGGCTCGGGCGCCAGTTCGGAGGGCGCGGCCTGCACCAGCAGCTTGACCAGGCTGTCCTCCAGGTCGATCGCCAGCGCGACCACCTTGGCCACCACCTGACCGGTCAGGTCATGGAAGTCCTGGGCCATCATGATGTCGGTGAGGTGCTGGTCCATGCGTCCGCTGGCCGCCTCGACCTGGGCCACAAACGCCAGCACCCCGGCAGCGCTGGCGGCGGCAGCCTTGTCACCAGACATCTCGGCCGCGAGCTTGCGAGCCGCCGCAGAGATGTCGGCGTGGTCCTGCTTGGCCAGGTCGACCGCGTTGAGGACCTTTTCTGCGGCTTCGCCCGTCTTCTGGGCGATGTAGCTCAGGCGACTGCGGGCATCGGGCAGGCCCTCTGCCGACAGACGCAGCTTGGGTATCACGCCCAGATGGTTCAGCGTGTCGTGCAACTGGCGGGTGATCTGCCCCAATTGCTGGAACACCTCGGGAGAGGCTGCCGGAACCTGGGCCGGGGTCGCGCTGGAATCCTGCATGTCAGCCACCTGCGGCGCGTTTCTGCATGATCTTGATGACCTTGTCCTCCAGAGTGGCCTTGGTGAAAGGCTTCACGATGTAGCCGGCTGCGCCGCTCTGAACGGCCAGGACGATGTCCTCCTTGCGGGCCTCGGCAGTGACCATGAGCACCGGCAGGGACCTGAGATCCGGATCGGCCTTGATCGCCTTGAGCAGTTCGAAGCCGTTCATGTTGGGCATGTTGATGTCCGACACGACGAAGTCGTACTTGTTGTTCTTGAGCATCTTCAGGGCGATCGCCCCGTCTTCCGCCTCGTCGGAGTTGCTCATGCCCATTTCCTTGAGCAGGCCCCGCACGATTCGGCGCATGGTGGAGAAGTCGTCCACAACGAGGAACTTCATATAGGAAAAGTCGCTCACGGATATTCCTTGGCTAGATCTGTTTGCACGGCAGGAATTGATGATAGGGGGATTGAAGCGGGTTTCTCCGCGCTTAGGGTGTTTTTCCGGCAGGACTCAGGTATCGGCCCGATGTCTCGGCATGGCGGCGGAGCCTAAAGTGCAAGCTTGTCAGTTCCTGCCAACACTGCCTGTGGAATTGCGATGAACCGCTCCTGCATACCGCCTGCTCCCCCGACAAGCGCCTTTCGGCGATGGTATTCTCCGGGAGAAACATGCGTCGCACGGCTTGCGGCAGGCGCCCCCCTATCGACATTCGACCCATGAACCGCGCAGCTCAGGCAAACGGCATTGCAGCCGCCGGCCCACCCGCAACACCCCCGCCGAAGGGCATCCATGGCCGCCATGCAGGATAGCGGTCGCGATACCGAGTTCAGCTTCTCGGGCGCCGATTTCGAGTGCGTACGCAAGCTGATCTACCAGCGCGCGGGCATCAGCCTGCATGCCGGCAAGCAGGCCATGGTGTACAGCCGCCTGTCGCGGCGCCTGCGCGACGTCGGATACCGCAGCTTTGCCGATTACCTGCAGTGGCTGGAGCAGGCCCGCGGCCCCGAGGGAGAGGCGGAATGGCAGGAGTTCGTCAACTGCCTGACGACCAACCTCACCTCGTTCTTCCGCGAAGACCACCATTTTCCGGTGCTCGCCGCGGAGCTGACCCGCCACAAGGGCCGTCGGTGGCGCATCTGGTGCAATGCCGCATCCACCGGCGAAGAGCCCTACTCCATCGCGATGACCGTTGCCGAGGCCCTGGGGCCATCGGCACCGGTGCAGATACTGTGCAGCGACATCGACACCAAGGTGCTGGCCAAGGCCGCCCAGGGCATCTACCCGGCCGATGCGCGCGGCCTGAGCGCCGACATGCTCAAGCGCTATTTCATGCGCGGCACCGGCAACAACAGCGGGTTCATCCGCGTCAAGCCGGAACTGCGCCGCCTGGTGGAGTTCCGCGCATTCAACCTGATGGATTCCCACTGGTCCCTGGGTGAACCGTTCGACATCGTGTTCTGCCGCAACGTCATGATCTACTTCGACGGACCGACCCAACGACGCGTGCTGGAACGCATGCGCCGGGCCATGCTGCCCCACGGACTGCTGTTCGCCGGACACTCGGAGAACTTCGGCGAATCCCGGGACCTGTTCCGCCTGCGGGGCAAGACCGTCTACGAGTGCGTGCAGACACCATGAACGACACAGCCTCCACCTCGCGGCCGACCTCGACCGATTCGGCGGCACACCTGGCCCGGCTCAAGGCCGCACCCCGCAAGCCGGGTGAAGCCTCCTTCTTCTGGTTCGAGACACACTTTCAGAGCATCGCCGTCAAGGTACTGCCCGGCGAGTACTTCGTCGCCACCGAAGACATCCTCATCATGACCACGCTGGGCTCCTGCATCGCCGCCTGCCTGTGGGACCGCAATGCACGGGTGGGCGGTTTGAACCACTTCATGCTGCCCGAGGGCAGCGGCGACGACGGCCGGTATGGCTCCTACGCAATGGAGCTTCTGATCAACGAGATGCTCAAGCGCGGCGGCTCGCGCCATGCCCTGGAGGCCAAGGTGTTCGGTGGCGCGCAGGTGATCGCGGGCATGGACAGCATGAACGTCGGCGCGCGCAACACCAGCTTCGTGCTGGACTATCTCAAGACCGAGCACATCCCGGTGGTCAGCAAGGATGTGCTGGATATCTACCCGCGCAAGGTGTGTTTCCTGCCGGCCAGCGGCAAGGCCATGGTGAAGCGCCTGGCCCCCACGCAGGCGGCCGCATTGCAGGCGCAGGAGCGTGCGGCGGCGCAACGCGTGGCGCCGCAGGCCAGCTCCGGCGGCTCCGTCGACCTGTTCTGAAACCCGCAACGCTCGCATCGAAAGGACTGCTTCGAGATGACCAAGACACGCGTGGTGGTGGTGGACGATTCCGCGCTGGTGCGCAGCCTGCTCACCGAAATCATCAACCGGCAGGCCGACATGCAGTGTGTCGGCGCAGCGGCCGACCCGCTGGTGGCGCGGGAGATGATCCGCGAACTCAATCCGGACGTGATCACGCTGGATATCGAGATGCCGCGCATGGACGGCCTGGACTTCCTGGCCAAGCTGATGCGGCTGCGGCCGATGCCGGTGGTGATGGTCTCCACGCTGACCGAACGCGGCGCCGAGGCCACCCTGCGCGCACTCGAGCTCGGCGCCATCGATTTCGTGGCCAAGCCCAGGATCGGCGTGGCCGACGGCCTGAAGATGCTGGCGGCGGACATCACCGCCAAGATCCGAGTGGCGGCCACGGCCAAGGTGCACAAGTCGCACGAGGCGGTAGGCCGGCACGCGTCGACAGCCACATCCGCAATAACCGCGGCGCCGGTGCGGGCGATGGGCCGGCTGTCCACCGAAAAGATCATCTTCATCGGCGCCTCCACCGGCGGCACCGAAGCCACCAAGGAGCTGCTGATGGGCCTGCCAGCCGATGCGCCGGCCGTCATGATCACGCAGCACATGCCTGCGGGCTTCACGCGCAACTATGCCACCCGGCTCGACGGGCTGTGCCGCATCAGCGTGAAGGAGGCCAGCGACGGCGAAAGGGTACTGCCCGGCCATGCCTACATCGCGCCGGGCGGGCTGCACCTGAGCGTCGAGCGCTCCGGCGCCAACTACGTGGCGCGCGTGGCCGATGGCGACCCGGTCAACCGCCACAAGCCGTCGGTGGAAGTCCTGTTCCTGTCCGCCGCGCGTGTGGTCGGCCCGAATGCCCTGGGCGTCATGCTCACAGGAATGGGCGCCGACGGCGCGCGCGCCATGAAGGTGCTGCGCGATGCCGGAAGCTACAACCTGGTGCAGGACGAAGCCACCTGCGTGGTATTTGGCATGCCCAAGGAAGCGATTGCCGCCGGTGCCGCCCATGAAGTCCTGCCGCTGCATGCGATCGCGCCGCGGCTGATCGAGCGGCTGCTCAGTTCCGCCGGCATCTCCACCACCCGACTGTGAAAGCCCTCCCCATGCAAGCCGACACAAGCGACGCCCCCGCCCTTTCACCGCAAGAGCCGCCGGCCTCCACCATTCCCCTGGTGGTCGCGGCCGACGTGCAGGACCACATCATTGCCGCCTGCAACGACCTGCAGCGGCTGCAGGTGCTGCTGGCGGATGCCGCGCAGGTCCTCATGGCGAGTTTTCACACCGCCTCGATCGAGCTGTCGCAGCACCGCCGGCGCAAGCCCGAGCGCGAACTGGCCACCGTGCTGCACCAGATCCAGATGCAGCTCGACAACGCCGTGACCGCCCTGCAGTTCCACGACATGGCCTCACAGCTGATCACCCACACCCATGTGCGCCTGCGCAACTGCGCCGACCAGCTGGCTGGCAGCCTGTTCGCCGAAGACGAAGACGGCGAGGCCGTCATCGAGAAGGCACCGGACCGCCCCAATCCCGTGACCCAATCCGAAATGGATGCCGGCTCGATCGAGCTGTTCTGAAGCGTCCCACCCTTTCCTTTTCAAGCAAGCCTTTCCGGAGCCCCCCATGCATTCAATCCTGGCCGTCGACGACTCCATCTCCATGCGCCAAATGGTGTCCTTCACGCTCAAGAACGCCGGTTACGAAGTGGTCGAAGCGGTAGACGGCGAAGACGCCTTCGAGAAGGCCCGCCAGCGCAGCTTCGACCTGGTCCTGACCGACCAGAACATGCCGCGCCTGGACGGCATCGGGCTGACCAAGCGCCTGCGCGAGCACCCCGGCTTCAAGACCATCCCGATCCTGATCCTCACGACCGAGTCCAGCGAGCAGATGAAACAGGCCGGCCGTGCCGCTGGCGCCACCGGCTGGCTGGTCAAGCCCTTCGATCCGGCCAAGCTGATCGAGGTGATCAGGAAGGTGGTCCGATGATGGCCGACACTTCCAGCGACAGTGCTGGTGGACTGGACCTCAGCCAGTTCCATCAGGTCTTCTTCGAGGAGGCCGGCGAGAACCTCGACCGCATGGAGCAGCAGCTGCTCGAGATCGACATCGAATCCGCCGACGACGAAACCCTGAACTCCATCTTCCGCTGCGCCCACTCGGTGAAGGGTGGCGCGGCCACCTTCGGTTTTGCCGATGTGGCAGGACTCACCCACCAGATGGAAACCCTGCTCGACAAGCTGCGCCGGCATGAGCTCGAGCCCAACGCTGCCATGGTCGACGTCCTGCTGCAGTCCGGCGACGCGCTCAAGGCACAGCTGGCCCTGCACCAGAGCGGGGGCAAGGGCGAGCCGGTCGAGACCGCCGGCCTGCTGGCCAGTTTTGCGGCATTCATGGCGGGCGAGACTCCGGCGCCGGCCAGCGCCGCCTCATCCGCACCCGCTCCTGCGACAACGCCGACAGGCGGCTCCCAGGCGCCCGCCGCCGGCGAACTGCCCAAGGGCCAGCGTGGCCTGGAACTGCTCGTCGGTCCGCTGGACCACCCTGCGGATGCCGACCAGCTGGTCGAGCTGTTCGCCGAGATTGTCGATCTGGGCACGATCGAGCCCCTGGACGGTGGCCAGCCCGCCGATGGCATGCGCCGTTTCAAGGTCATCACCGGCAGCACCGACGACGACCTGCTCGACCTGTTCACCTTCCATGTGGCGCGCGACAAGGTCAAGCTGCTGCCGCTGGGGCCGGGTTTCGGATTCCATGCGGGCGCACCGGGTGCGCCTCCTGAAGAGCCGCCAGCGCCCGTGCTCGACAACAGCTTCGGCTTCTTCCATGACGCCCCCGGTGCTCCGGGCACTGCCAGCGCGGCCCCGGCTGCCACTGCCGCGTCGGCACAGCCAGCCGCCCACAAGCCCGAGGCCAAGGCACCGGCACGGGCGCAAGCCGCGCCGGCCGCAGAAGCCTCCACGCTGCGGGTGTCCGTCGAGAAGGTGGACCAGCTCATCAACCTGGTCGGCGAACTCGTGATCACCCAGGCCATGCTCGCCCAGACCAGTACCAGGATCGACCTCACCCGGCACCAGCAGCTGGCATCCGGCCTGGCCGACCTCGAGCGCCATACCCGCGACCTGCAGGAATCGGTGATGTCGATCCGCATGATCCCGATGTCCATGGTCTACAGCCGCTTCCCCCGCATGCTGCGGGACCTGGCGGCCAAGCTGAACAAGAAGGTCGACTTTGTCACCCACGGTGAATCGACCGAGCTCGACAAGGGCCTGGTCGAGAAGATCACCGACCCCCTCACCCACCTGGTGCG
>JBIKTP010000191.1:0-5506 GCA_044348035.1 Burkholderiaceae bacterium | reverse complement strand
TGGGCACGATGCGCGGGCCCAGTGCCTGGTCCTTGAGCAGGGTGCCGAGCATGCGGACGAAGGCCATGGTGGTGCTCATCGCCTTGCCGTTGGCCGCGAGCGCGAAGCGGGCGTAGGTGTCGATGGCCGGCACCGGGACCACGGCGCACGCGGTCTCGCGCCGGGGCATGGCACCGCCCAGTGCCTCCCGGTGCTCGCGCAGATACCGCATCTCGACGCTGTCCTCGGCCGGCTTGAAAAACGCCAGGCTCCTGGCCTGCGCATCGGTCAGCGGCAGGTCGAAGCGGTTGCGGAAGGCGATCAGATCCGTTTCGTCGAACGTCTTCTGGCTGTGCGTGGTCATGCGGCCCTGACCGGCGGCCCCCATGCCGTAGCCTTTCTTGGTCTGCGCCAGGATCACGGTGGGCTGGCCCTGGTGGGCCGCGGCGGCCGCGTAGGCGGCGTGGATCTTCACCAGGTCATGGCCGCCGCGCTTCAGCCGGTCGATCTGGTCATCGGTCATGCCCTGGGCCAGTGCCGCGAGTTCGGGGCTTTGTCCGAAGAAGTTGTCGCGGTTGAAGCGGCCGTCCTTGGCGGCGAAGGTCTGCATCTGGCCGTCCACCGTCTGTGCGAAGGCGCGCACCAGCGCGCCGGTGGTGTCGCGGGCGAAGAGCCCGTCCCAGTCGCTGCCCCAGACCAGCTTGATGACGTTCCAGCCCGCGCCGGCAAACAGCTTCTCCAGCTCGTCGATGATGCGGCCGTTGCCCCGCACCGGGCCGTCCAGCCGCTGCAGGTTGCAGTTGACCACCCAGACCAGGTTGTCGAGCCGCTCGCGCGCAGCCAGCGTCAACGCGCTCATGCTCTCGGGCTCGTCCATCTCGCCGTCGCCGAACACGCCCCAGACCTTGCGGCCTTTGCAGTCCAGCAACTGGCGATGCGTGAGGTAACGCATGAAACGCGCATGGTAGATCGCGCTGATCGGGCCGATGCCCATCGAGCCGGTGGGAAACTGCCAGAAGTCGGGCATCAGCCAGGGATGCGGGTAGCTGGAGAGGCCGCGTGCGCCCTGCGCCGGCGCAGCTATCTCGCGGCGGTAATGCAGCAGGTCGGCTTCGCTCAGCCGTCCTTCGAGAAAGGCGCGGGCGTACACGCCGGGGGCGCTGTGCGGCTGGAAGAACACCAGGTCGCCGCCATGGGTCGGGCTGCGCGCATGGAAGAAATGGTGGAAGCCGGTCTCGAACAGATCCGCCGCACTGGCATAACTGGCGATGTGGCCTCCGAGTTCGCCATAGGCCTGGTTGGCGCGCACGACCATGGCCAGCGCGTTCCAGCGCATCAGCGAGGCCAGCCGCTCCTCCACCGCGAGGTCGCCCGGGAACGGGGGCTGGTCCTCCACCGCAATGGTGTTGATGTAGGGCGTGTTGAGATCAGGCTGCCAGCCCATGCGCTGCGAGCGTGCCAGCCGGGCGAGTTCATCCAGGATCTGCCGCACGCGCTGCGGCCCGCCGCTGGCGGCCAGCGACAACAGGGCGTCGCGCCACTCCTGGGTTTCGGAAGGGTCCGCATCGGCCGGGACCGGCTGCGTGAATTGGCTCTGCGGGTGCGTCGCGTTCATGGCTGGTGGGAGTGCGAAAGCTCTCCACTGTAGGCAGCAAGCACCGGCAGGTGCTGTTTATTTGCGCCGAATGTGCCCCCAAGAAGCACATAAAATTCCGCGAGAACCATGAATCACAGCACAAACGACCTCGACGCGACAGATCTGAAGATTCTGGAACAACTCCAGGCGGATGCCAGCCTGTCCAATGTGGAGCTGGCCCGCAGGGTGCACCTGTCGCCCTCGCCCTGCCTGGCCCGGGTGCGGGCACTGGAAGCACGCGGGTTGATCCGGCAGTACGTGGCATTGCTCGACGCCAAGCAGCTCGGCCTGCACCTGAACGTCTTCATCTCGATCAGTCTCAAGCAGCAGAACCGGCAGGCGCTGCAGGAGTTCGAGGAGCGCATCACCATCCGCGACGAGGTGATGGAGTGTTACCTCATGACAGGAGACGCAGACTACCTGTTGCGGGTCGCCGTGCCCGACATGCCGGCGCTGGAGAGCTTCATCCTGGAACAGCTCTCGCCGATTGCACAGGTCGAGAAGATCCGCTCCAGCTTTGCGCTCAAGCAGGTGCGCTACAAGACCGCGTTGCCGCTGCACATGCTGTGACGGCGGGGCGCCGCGGCATTCGTCCGCAGGGCAGGCAGTGGCGATTGCTCAAGTAGAATTCCGCGGCACGCGGGTGTAGTTCAATGGCAGAACGGCAGCTTCCCAAGCTTCATACGAGGGTTCGATTCCCTTCACCCGCTCCACACCCCCCCGCCAGGCGGCACGCGCATGCCGCCGCCGGCTGATCAGCGCATCAGTTCGCCTTCGCCCCCGAAATCCGGATCACCTCACCCAGCCGCACCGCATCGCGGCGCATACGTGCCTCGAACTGGGCTGAGGTGCCACCCAGCACATCGGCGCCAGCCGCCTTGACGATCTCGACGAAGCCCGGGTCCTGCAGGATCTTGCCGATCT
This sequence comes from Burkholderiaceae bacterium, assembly GCA_044348035.1. GTDB lineage: Bacteria > Pseudomonadota > Gammaproteobacteria > Burkholderiales > Burkholderiaceae_C > CAISIP01. The sequence continues at coordinate 2,967 of JBIKTP010000191.1, read as the reverse complement.
CCAAGTTGAGCTTGGCCACGATCTCCGGCGGCGTCTTGCTGGCCACCAGGATGCCGAACCAGCCCGACAGCTCGTAGTCGGGAATGTTCAGCGCCTCGGCCACCGTGGGCACGTCGGGCAGGAGGGGGTTGCGCTTGGCACTCGTCACCGCCAGCGCCTTCAGGCGGCCGGCCTTGACGAACTGCAGGCCGACAGGCAGATTCACGAAACCGACCTGCAACACACCGCTCAGGTGGTCATTGGTGGCCTGGGCATTGCCCTGGTAGGGCACATGGGTGAACTTGCCGCCCGTCTTCACGGCCAGCAATTCGGCCGACAGATGGCCCGAGCTGCCAGCACCGGGTGTGCCGTGGTTCAGCCGGTTGGGCTCGTTCTTGGCCATCTGCACCAGCTCGCGCAGCGAGTTGACCGGCAGCGTCGGGTGCACCGTGATCACGTTGGCGACCTCGGCCACCTCGATCACCGGCGTCAGGTCGCGCATGGTGTTGTAGGGCAGCTGGCCGTACAGCGCCTCGTTGGTCACCAGCGGCAGACCATTGATCAGCATCGTGTGACCATCCGGCGCCGACTTGGCCACGAAGTCGTTGCCGATGTTCGTGCCGGCCCCCGGCTTCTGCTCGATCAGCACCGGCTGCCCCAGCACTGCGGACAAGCGCGGCCCCAGCGCTCGCGAGAGCACGTCACTGGTACCCGCTGTCGCGGGCACGATGATCCGCAGGGGCTTGTTGGGGAACTGCTGCTGGGCGCTGGCAGTCAGGGCGCTGGTGCCCCAGAGGCAGGCGGTGGCAGCGCCCAGAAAATGTCGACGGTACATGGTGGGACCTTTCAGTTGGGAGGCGGTGGAGTGATCAGTGCAGTTCGAGCAACGAGCCGAAGCCGGCCTTCTTGTCGTGGATGCCGCAGGCCCGCAGGGCGTGCCAGTAGGTGGCGGTGTTGATGGCGATCACCGGTTTGCCCAGGAACAGCTCGGCAGCGGCCGCGAGCCGGATCATCGACAGGTTGGTGCCGACCTGCACGATCGCATCCACGTCGTCGCCGTCGAGTTCGCGGATGGCCTGGCGGCACATCGCGTCGGTGCTGTGGGCGATCTGCACCGGGCTCGGGCGCTGCAGGCACACATCGCGCACGACGGTGAAGCCGCAGTCCTGGTAGAAGCGGCGCACCTGCGCGTTGGCCACTTCGAAGTAGGGAGACAGGAAGGCGATGCGCTTCGCCTTGTAGACATTGAGCGCCGCCTCGGTGGCGAAGGAGCCGCAGGACACCCCCACCTGCGCGCGCGCCTCCATGTTCTTCAGGTAGGCCGCGGCTCCGTCGCGCCCGTTCCAGAAGGTCGCCGCCGACATGCCCATGACCATGTAGTCCATCTCGCAGCTGCGCAGCACATCGACAGCCTCCAGCGTGGCGGCGTTGATGTTTTCCACCAGCCGCAGGAAGCTCGCGTCGTCGGTCACCGGGTTGTTCGGTATCGCGATGCGGCTGTAGTGGTTGGTCACGCCCACCGGGCGCAGGTCGTCGAAGTCCGGCTGCACGATGGTGTTGGTCGATGGTCCCAACGAGCCCAGCTTCTTGCGGTAGCCCAGGTGGTCGGTCATGGTGTCTGCCTTGCTGCGAGTTGTTCCAGGAAAGTGTCGCGGCTCACCACGTCCGCGTATTTCTGCTGCATGTCGAACAGGTTGGCCTCGTGCGGCTCCATGGCGCGGTCGCCCACGCAGTCACTGATGACCACCGTGCGGAAGTTGTTCTGCATGGCATCGACCACCGTGGCCCGCACGCAGCCGCTGGTGGTGCAGCCGACGATCACGGCGGTGTCGACACCGCGCAGATGCAGCCAGCCGGCCAGGCCGGTCTCGAAGAAGGCCGAGGCCGACTGCTTGCGGATCACCCACTCACCGGGCAGCGGCGTGAGCACCGGCACGATCTGCGAGCCGGGCGCATGTTCGGTGAGCTTCTGCAGCGGCTTGACCCGCAGCGCGAACACGTTGTGGTTGGAGCCGTCTTCCTCGAACACCACGCGGGTGTGCACGATCGGCAGCTGCTGGCGGCGGAACCAGTCCAGCAGCGGCCGGGTCGCCTGGGCAGCCTGCTCGATGTGCGGGCCGCCCAGCTGGTCGACATCGACGAACCCGTTCACGAAGTCGACCAGCACCAGGCCGCAACGCTGGCCGATGCCCGAGGTGCCGCCCATGCCCTGGTGCTGGTAGATCTGGTGCTTGTCCATGTCAGTCCTTCTGGGCATGGGCCTGGTCGAAGCTGGAAACCCAGTCAAAGCCCATGAGGTTGGAAAATTGGTCAAACGGGTACAGCGGCACGGTCGACCCTGCCGTGGAGCCTTGTGACTGGATGGTCTGGTACACACGCTCGAAGGCGGCACCGGCCGCCAGGAACGCCGTCGCCGGGAAAATGGCCAGGCCATAACCCAGCGACTGCAGCTCGTCACGGGTCAGCACCGGCGTGCGGCCGCCCTCCACCATGTTCGCCACCAGCGGAAGGTCGAAGGTCTTGCCGATCGTGTGCATCTCCTCGACCGATTCCGGGCTCTCCACGAACAGCAGATCGGCGCCTGCGCGTGCATACTTTTCGGCGCGGCGCAAGGCTTCGTCCAGGCCCAGCGTGGTGCGCGCATCGGTGCGGGCGATGATCAGCAGGTTGGGGTCGCTGCGGGTTTCGACCGCCACGCGGATCTTGTCGGCCATCAGCTCGGCAGGGATGACCCGGCGGCCCAGCATGTGGCCGCATTTCTTGGGGAATTCCTGGTCCTCGATCTGGATGGCGCAGGCACCGGCAGCCTCATACCCGCGCACGGTGTGCATCACGTTGAGCAGGCCGCCGTACCCGGTGTCGGCATCGCAGATCATCGGTGTGGTCGTGATGCTGGCGAACTGCTGCACCCGGTTCACCATGTCCGCATAACTGGCCAGGCCCGCATCCGGCAGTCCCAGGTAAGACGCCACCGTGCCGTAGCCGGTC
>JBIKTP010000190.1:0-5526 GCA_044348035.1 Burkholderiaceae bacterium | reverse complement strand
ATCGCCAGGTCCACACGGCAGAAGGAGCCCAGGAACTCGATGTCCGCGACGCGCACGCGCAGGCAGTTGGGCGTGGTCGGCTGCACATGGCGCACCACCACATCCTCGGGCCGGATCGCCAGCGTGACCTGGTTGCCCGGCCCGGGCTGGATGTCGATGTCGCAGGCCAGTTCGACCGCGCCCAAACGCACGCAGCCAGGCCGTACCACGATGGCTGGGAGGAAGTTCGTGGTGCCCACGAAGTCGGCCACAAAGGCACTGGCCGGTTTGCGGTACACCTCGACCGGCGTGCCGACCTGCTCGATCGCGCCGTTGTTCATGACCACGATGCGGTCGGCCATGGTCAGAGCCTCTTCCTGGTCGTGCGTGACCATGATGGTCGTCACGCCCAGGCGCTCATGCAACCGCCGGATCTCGATGCGCAGGTAGGCGCGCACCCGGGCGTCCAGCGCGCTCAGGGGCTCGTCGAGCAGCAGCAGGCCGGGCGACAGCGCCAGCGCGCGGGCCAGTGCCACCCGCTGCTGCATGCCGCCGGACAGTTGTGCCGGGTACTTCGGACCAGAGTCCGGCAAGCCGACGAGCTTGAGCAGTTCTTCTACCCGGGTGTTGATCTCGACTTTCGGCAGGCTGCGGCTGACCAGCCCATACCCGACATTCGCAGACACCGTGAGGTTCGGAAACAGGGCGTAGCTCTGGAAAACGATGCCGAAGTCGCGCTGCGAAGCCGGCAGGTTGGAGATTTCGCGGTCCGCCTGGAAGATCCGGCCGGAGGTCTGGATGTCGAGCCCCGCGATGGCGCGCAGCAGAGTGGTCTTGCCGCAGCCAGAGGGCCCGAGGAAACAGACAAACTCGCCGGGGAAGATTTCCAGCGAGATGTCCTTCAATGCAGCGAACGCGCCGAACTGCTTCTTGAGCCGTTCGATGCGCAGGTAGGGCGGTGCGTCCGCCTTGTGTTGTTGTTCTGGCATGTCTAACCGCGCGGACGGCGCCCATGCAGGCAGCCGTCACGCGCCATCCACTCCGAAAAAAGATGGGAAGGGTTTATTTCGGTGCCGACTTCCCGTCGTAGCGCTTGGTCCACTCGGCCAGGATGCGTGCGCGGTCGGCACCCATCTTGGACAGGTCGATCTTGACCATCGCCGAATCGGCGCTCGGTGGGTAGTTCGGCGGGGCCGGGTTCATGCCGGGGTACCCAACGATCGCGTAGTACTTGCCGTACAGCTCGTAGGCGGGCTTGCTCACGGCAAAATCAGCCAGCTTCTGGGCTGCGGCGAGGTTCTTGGTGCCCTTCACGATGGCCGTGGCTTCCATGTCCCAGGGAGCACCCTCCTTGGCCAGGATGATGTCGATGGGCGCGCCAGCCGTCTTTTCGCGGGCGCCACGCATGTCAAAGCCGATGCCGATGGCGCGCTCGCCCTTGGCTGCCTGCACGCACGGGGCCGACCCGGAATGGGTGTAGACGGCAATGTTGTTGTGCAGCTTGTCCATGAACTCCCAGGCCGCCTTCTCGCCCATGATCTGGATCCAGGCATACACCGCCTGGTAACCGGTACCCGACGACGCCGGGTTGGGCATCACGATGGAGTCCTTGTAAACCGGGTTGGTCAGGTCTGCCCAGGAAGTCGGCTTGGGAAGGTTCTTCTTCGGACCTTCCACGGTGTTGTAGCACATCACCGCCAGCCAGGCATCCATGCCGGTCCAGGTGGTCGGGTTGGCGGTGCTGCGGAACGTCGGCTTGATCTGGTCCACGCCCTTGGGCGAGTACGGCTGCAGCATGCCCATGGAGTCGAACAGCGCCACGCTGGAGGCGCCCAGGCCCCAGATCACGTCGGCGCGGGGATTGTCCTTCTCGGCCAGCAGGCGGGCGGTGATGACGCCGGTGGAGTCACGCACCCAGGCGATCTCGACATCGGGGTTGGCTGCCTCGAAGGCCTGCTTGTACGGCCCGAGCTGGTCGTTCTCCAGGGCGGTGTAGACGTTCAGGCGCGTCTTCTGAGCGAAAGCGGGCACGGCCATCAGTGCCGATGCCGCGACGGCCGCAACGCCCAGAATCAGGCCGCGGAGGGTGGTTTTGAACATGAAAGGGACTCCTTGTTTCTGTATCCAACTAGGTGAACTTACGGGTCAGCCGGTAGTGTGGCGATCCGACCCACACCGTGCAAGCAAGACCCGTGCAAGTCCTCACATCAGTGTGTGATTTTCAGTATGTCACAGAAATATGACTGCAACATGGCGTGAGAGCATACGCGGTCAGGGCCGATTTGATGCCCGGGCTTTCCCGTAGCTCAGGCCCCGTTTCGGGGCGCTGCATGCGCCTGCACAAGGCTGGACTGCAGCAGACGGGCCGCCCGACCGGGCTCCGGCGAGCGCCGCACGATGCCCAGAAAGCTGCAGGTGTAGCGCAGCACCTGCGGATTCAGCGCTCGCATCCGGCCCTCGGCCACAAAACCGGCCGCATAGTGGTCTGGAAGGAAACCCAGGAAACGGCCCGACAGGATCAGGTGCGCGATGGCCTCCTGATCAAAACCCGTGGCCTTGCGCGGCAGGCGCATCTGCTGGCTGAGGTCCATGTTGGGCGAGTGATATCCCAGCCCCGCGAAATTCTGGCGCGCCAGACCGTCCCAGCCCAGGTCGCTCACGGGTGCGTCGAACAGCGGGTGGCGCGTGCCGCAGTACAGAAACATGGTTTCGTCGAACAGGATGTCGTAGGCCAGGCTGGCCGAGCGGCGGTGCCCGGGAATCACACCGACCTGGAAACGCCCGTCGATCACGCCACGCTCGATCGCGTTGATCGGCGCCACATGCACATGCAACTCGACCTCGGGCGCGCGTTCGCAGAACAGGGCGATGGCCTGCCCGATGCGGGCCTGGGGGTTGCTGGCGGTCTTGTCGAACACCGCCACCGTCAGCTGCCCGCCCATGCGCCGGTGGATTTCGTCCACACTGGAGCGGAATGCGTCGGTGGACGCCAGCAGGCGCAGCGTCTCCGCATAGATCTGCTCGCCTTCGGGTGTCAGCGAAAAACCGGCCCGGCCCCGGCGGCACAGGGTCAGCCCCAGACGTATTTCGAGGTCCTTGACATGCCGACTGACGGTGGAGGTACCGATGTTGAGTTCGAGTTCGGCCGCCGCCATGCCGCCGCAATCCACCACGGTCTTGAACACGCGCAGCAGGCGAAGGTCCATGTCGCCCAACTGGCCCAGGGATCGGCGGCTGGTTACTTGCATTGATCGGCAACTGAATAGTGATAATTCGCCATTCCTAAGAGTAACAGAGGACGCCACAATGCGTCTTTCGCCCTGAATCCCGCAACCCGACGGAGCCCCCATGAACCTCAACGATGCCCAGCACCTGCAGCCCGCCCCGGAAACCCGCACCGACGTGGCCTGGCTCGACGCCCACTGGATGCCCTATACCGGCAACCGCAACTTCAAGGCCAACCCGCGCATGGTGGTCAGCGCACAGGGCGCGTACTTCACCATGGCCGATGGCCGGCGCATCCTGGACGGCCTGTCCAGCCTGTGGTGCTGCGGGCTGGGCCACGGCCGCCCCGAGATCACCGAAGCTGTCAGCAAGCAGATCGCCAAGCTGGACTATTCACCCGCCTTCCAGTACGGCCACCCGCTGTCGTTCGAACTGGCCAACAAGATCAAGGAGCTGACCCCCGCCGGCCTGGACTACGTGTTCTTCACCGGTTCGGGCTCCGAGTGCGCCGACACCTCGCTGAAGATGGCGCGCGCCTACTGGCGCACCAAGGGCCAGGCCAGCAAGACGCGCTTCATCGGCCGCGAGAAGGGCTACCACGGCGTGAACTTCGGCGGCATCTCGGTGGGCGGCATCGTGGCCAACCGCAAGGCCTTCGGCCAGGCCATGGAGGCCGACCACCTGCCCCATACGCAGCTGGCAAGCAATGCGTTCTCCCGCGGCATGCCTGAAAAAGGCGCCGAGCTGGCCGATGAACTGCTGCGCCTGATCGCGCTGCACGATGCCTCGAACATCGCCGCCGTGATCGTCGAGCCGTTCTCGGGTTCTGCCGGTGTGGTGATCCCGCCGGTCGGTTACCTCAAGCGCCTGCGCGACATCTGCACTGCCAACAACATCCTGCTGATCTTCGACGAGGTCATCACCGGCTTCGGCCGCACGGGTGCCTATACCGGCTCCGAAGCCTTCGGCGTGACCCCCGACATCCTGAATGCCGCCAAGCAGATCACCAACGGCACGCAGCCCCTGGGTGCCGTGGTCGCCACCAAGGAGATCTACGACACCTTCATGCACGCCGGCGGCCCGGGCTACATGCTCGAATTCGCCCACGGCTACACCTACTCGGCCCATCCGGTGGCCTGCGCTGCGGGCATTGCGGCGCTCGACGTGCTGGTCCGGGACGACATGATCAACCGTGTCAAATCCCTCGCGCCTTATTTCGAGCAGGCGGTGCACAGCCTCAAGGGCAGCAAGCACGTCACCGACATCCGCAACTACGGGCTGGCTGCCGGCTTCACCATCGACGCGATGCCCGGCGAGCCGGCACGCCGGCCCTACGAGATCGCGATGAAATGCCTGGAAAAGGGCTTCTACGTGCGTTACGGTGGCGACACCATCCAGCTTGCGCCGCCCTTCATCATCGAGAAGTCCGAGATCGACAGCCTGATCAATGCGCTGGGCGAGGCCCTGGCCGAACAGGCCTGATTCCAGACCCTGCCGACACTGTTTCAGACCATGTACCAAGATCCCTTCCTTCCCGCAGCCGGCACCACCACCGCGCTGCCCACCATCGGCCACCTGATCGATGGCAAGCTGGTCGCCGGCGGCAACCGCTCGCAGGACGTCTTCAACCCCGCCACCGGCCGGCCCGAGAAACGCGTGCTGCTGGCGGACGCAGCCACCATCGAGCAGGCGATCGCGTCGGCGCAGGCCGCCTACCCGGCCTGGCGCGCCACGCCGCCGCTCAAGCGCGCCCGCGTGATGGGCAAGCTCAAGCAACTGCTCGAGGAGCATGCCGACCAGATCTGTGCGCTCCTCACGGCCGAACACGGCAAGGTGGTCGGGGACGCGCAGGGGGAATTGCAGCGCGGCATCGAGAACGTCGAGTTTGCAAGCTACGCACCGGAGCTGCTCAAGGGCGAACACAGCCGCAACGTCGGGCCCTCGATCGACTCCTGGAGCGAGTTCCAGGCGCTGGGCGTCACGGCCGGCATCACGCCGTTCAATTTCCCGGTCATGGTGCCGCTGTGGATGTGGCCGATGGCCGTGGTCTGCGGCAACACCTTTGTGCTCAAGCCCTCCGAGCGGGATCCGTCCAGCGCACTGCTGGTGGCCCAGCTGGCCCTGGAAGCCGGCCTGCCCCCCGGGGTGCTGAATGTCGTCAACGGCGACAAGGAGGCCGTCGACGCGCTGCTGAAGGACAAACGCATCCAGGCGGTCAGTTTCGTCGGCTCCACGCCGATCGCGGAATATGTCTATGCCACCGGCACCGCCCATGGCAAGCGGGTGCAGGCACTGGGCGGCGCGAAGAACCATGCGGTCGTC
>JBIKTP010000189.1:0-5529 GCA_044348035.1 Burkholderiaceae bacterium | reverse complement strand
GGAGCGGCCCAATGACGCCAAGATCATCGTCGGCAAGATCATCGAGGCCGCCCGTGCCCGCGAAGCCGCCCGCAAGGCCCGTGACATGACGAGGCGCAAAGGTGTGCTCGACGGCATGGGCCTCCCCGGCAAGCTGGCAGACTGCCAGGAAAAGGACCCGGCCCTGTGCGAGATCTACATCGTCGAGGGTGATTCCGCAGGGGGTTCTGCGAAGCAGGGCCGCGACCGGAAGTTCCAGGCCATCCTGCCACTGCGCGGCAAGATCCTCAACGTGGAGAAGGCGCGCTACGAGAAGCTGCTGACCAGCAATGAAATCCTGACGCTGATCACCGCCCTGGGCACCGGCATCGGCAAGGCGGGCGGCAGCACGGGCAATGATGACTTCAACGTGGCCAAGCTGCGCTACCACCGCATCATCATCATGACCGATGCCGACGTGGACGGCGCCCATATCCGCACCCTCCTGCTGACGTTCTTCTATCGCCAGATGCCCGAGCTGGTCGAGCGTGGCCATATCTACATCGCGCAACCGCCGCTGTACAAGGTAAAGGCCGGCAAGGAAGAGCTCTACCTCAAGGATGCCCATGCGCTGGACAGCTTCCTGATGCGGGTTGCGCTCATCAATGCCTCGATCAGCACCGGTGGTGACAACCCGAGTCTGATCACGGGGGACACGCTGTCAGAACTGGCACGCAAGCACCAGGTGGCACAGGCTGTGATTGCGCGCCTGCACAACTTCATGGATGCCGAAGCGCTGCGGGCAGTGGCCGACGGCGTGTCTCTGAACCTGGATACCGTTGCCGAAGCCGAGCGTTCCGCTGCCGCCTTGCAGGCCCGGTTGCCGGATGCCGAAGTCGCGGGCGAATTCGACCAGCGCACCGACAAGCCGGTACTGCGCATCAGCCGTCGCCACCATGGCAATGTCAAGAGCAGCATCCTGACCCAGGACTTCGTGCATGGTGCCGACTATGCGGCCCTGGCTGAAGCCGCCAACACCTTCAAGGGCCTGTTGAGCCCTGGCGCCAGGGTCACACGCGGCGAAGGTGAGCGCCAGAAGGAAGAAAAGGTCAACGATTTCCGTGAAGCCATGTCCTGGCTGATCACGCAGGCGGAAAACGCCACCTCGCGCCAGCGTTACAAGGGCCTGGGCGAGATGAACCCGATGCAGCTGTGGGAAACCACCATGGATCCGACCGTGCGGCGCCTGTTGCGTGTGCAGATCGACGATGCGATCGAGGCCGACCGGGTGTTCACCATGCTGATGGGCGACGAGGTCGAGCCGCGGCGGGAGTTCATCGAGACCAATGCCTTGCGGGCCGGGAACATTGACGTCTGAATCATGCGCCTGAAGGAAAAGATCGCCATCATCACCGGAGCCGCCTCCGGCATGGGCCTGGCCGATGCCCGCCGCTTCGTGCAGGAGGGTGCCTGCGTTGTCATCACCGACCAGCTCACCGAGACCGGGCAAGCCCTGGCCGATGCGCTCACCGACGATGGCCATGCCGTGCTGTTCGTCCCGCATGATGTCTCCGATCCCGCTCAGTGGGACGCCGTCGTGCAGGCTGCGCTGCAGCGTTTCGGCCGCATCGACATCCTGGTCAACAACGCCGGCATCTCCGGCTCCGCCGTACCCGACGTGACCGAGCTCGACCTGTTCGACCGCCTGATCTCGGTGAACCTGCGGGGCACCTTCCTGGGCATCCGGGCGGTGGTGCCGCACATGGCGGCTGCGGGCGGTGGATCGATCGTCAACATCTCCTCGATCTGCAGCCATGTCGGCACTCCGGGTGTGCATGTGGGCTACCACGCCTCCAAGGGCGGCATCCGGGCGCTGACCAAGGCGGCTGCGGCCCAGTATGGTTCGCAAAAGATCCGGGTAAACAGCATCCATCCGGGCGCCATGCCGCCCATGCGCGACCGCCAGCTCAGCTCCCATGCGGCGCGTGACCGCGTCATCGCGCGGGTGCCCCTGGGCCGGGTGGGCGAGGTCGATGACGTGGCCCATACCGTGGTGTTTCTCGCTTCGGACGAGTCGGCCTACATCACCGGTGCGGAGCTCGTGGTCGATGGCGGTTTCCTCGCCACCTGAGCCCGCGCCGGCCTTGCCGGTGGGTTCCCCGGTGTCGGCGCTCTTCGAGCCGCTGGTGCTGGGGCCGCTCGCGCTGCGCAACCGCATCGTGATGGCCCCGATGACGCGTGAACGCGCCACCGACGGTGCGCCGGGCCCCGACATGCTGGCGTATTACGCACGGCGCGCCCAGGGGGGTGTGGGGCTGATCATCACCGAGGGGATGCCACCGGACGCCGCAGGCGCGTTTGGCGCCACGGTGCCCCGCTTCTACGGGCCGCAACGCGAGCGCTGGCGCGCCGTGGTGGATGCGGTGCATGCCCAGGGTGCCCGCATCCTGCCGCAACTCTGGCATGTGGGTGCGTTCGACCCGTCCCTGATCGGCATGGGGGATTCGGCGGTGATCGAGCGCCTGAGCCCCTCCGGCCTGGCGGCGCCCGGCCGGCCGCTGGGACGCGCCATGCGGGAGTCCGATATTGCGGACACCGTGGCGGCCTTTGCCGATGCCGCAGCGGCCGCCCGCACGCTGGGGTTCGACGGGATCGAGATCCATGGCGCGCATGGTTACCTGCCGGACCAGTTTCTGTGGGCTGGCACCAATCTGCGCAGCGATGCGTATGGCGGTGATCTGCCGGGGCGCACCCGGTTTGCCGCCGAGCTGGTACGCGCCTGCCGGCGCAGCACTGCCCCCGACTTCCCGATCGTGTTCCGTTATTCGCAATGGAAGCAGCTCGATTACGAGGCCCGGCTGGCCCGGGACCCGCAGGAACTGCAGACCCTGCTGCAGTCCCTGGTGGATGCCGGGGTGGACATCTTCCATTGTTCGACCCGCCGCTACTGGCAGCCGGCATTTGATGGCGATGACCGCAGCCTGGCCGCCTGGACACGCCATCTGAGCGGCAAGCACGTGATCGCCGTGGGCTCGGCCAGCCTGGACAACGAGTTCAAGTCTGCGCTGGGCAAGGTGCGCGCCGAGATCGCGCCGCAGGACATTCACCGGATGGCGGCCGGGTTGGCGCATGGCGACTTCGACCTGATCGCCATGGGCCGGGCATTGATCGCCAACCCGGATTGGGTTCACCTGGTGCAGGCCGGGCGGATCGAACGCCTGCGGACTTTCACCAAGGACATGCTCGCGACGCTGGACTGACACCCGCCTGCCGGGCAGTCTGTCAAGGCCGGTTTGCGGAAGACGCGGCCGCAGAGGCCGGGTTGGCTGCGCGCTGCGCCAGCAGGGGGGCCTGTCGCGAGGTTTCCAGCGCCTTGCGGATCTTTTCCGCGTCCTTGGCGCGCAGGCCTTCTGCCAGGGCATGCGATGCGTCGCTGCGCAGATTGGCATAGTTGCGCAATATCTCCAGGGTTCTGGCCGAAGGTGCTCCCGGTCCGAGCTCCAGCCCCGCCAGTTGCTCGAAGTTTTCCTGGTACTCTGAGGCCACGCGCGCGTCGATCGCACCGGCCAGTTGGTCGAAGGACAGGCGCTCGCGCCGGCCGGAGTCGATCAGTGACTCCCAGCGCTGGTGGAGCACCCGGTCTTCCAGAAGAAATTTGCGGATCGCGGCCTGTGCGCGCAACTCGTCGCCCATGCGGTAGGCCGGCGGCGGGATGTGGGTGACGAGAACGGCAACGGCTGTCGTCAGCAGGCCCAGTGCCGCCAGCCTGCCGGTGGCCGGTGGTGGCCGGGTGTTGCCCGCCCAGGGGCGCGCGAGCATTTGCGCCATCAGTGCGCCACACACCAGGCCACCCACGTGCGCCGCGTTGTCGATGCCGGGAATCACCAGGCCCATGCCCAGCGTGATCAATGTGAAAAAGGCCGCGAAACCGAACAGCCAGCGGAACTCGCGCCTTTGCACATGCCGGCGCTCGCGCCAAAGAAACACCAGCAAGGCGCCGTACAGGCTGAATACCGCCCCGGACGCGCCGCCCGACACCGCCTTGTTTCCCTGCAGCACCAGCGACAACAGGTTGCCCGCAACCCCACTGCCCAGGTAGAGCAGCGCAAATCGCCAGCGGCCGTACAGGCGCTCCACCAGACGGCCGACGTCCCACAATGCCCACATGTTGAGCGTGAGGTGCACGACACCGAAATGCAGGAACATGGCGCTGCCCAGGCGCCACCATTGCCCGTCCTGGGTGGCTGGCCCGAAGTTGGCGCCCCAGGCGAGCTGGATGCTGTTGGAGTTGTGGGTCCAGCCGGCACCATTGGTCAGCATCGCCAGGAACACCAGCACATTGATGGCCACCAGTGCCAGCGTGACCGGTGCCCGCCAGGGACTGTCGTGCATCAGGTCCGACAGGCTGGGAGCCTGCTCGGCGGCATGGTGGCTGGGCGGGTGCGACGGAACAGTTGTCATGGGTGCCTGTATTACAGCCGATCCGCTGCAGGTGCAGTGCTGGACGGAGCATGGAAAACCGCGACAATTTGCGCATGAGCACCCACATCCCGGCGGCGCTGGCCGCGTTGTCCACCCAGGACACCACCCGCATCGACGATACACGCATCGGCGCCGTGCGCCCCCTCATCACCCCGGCGCTGTTGCAGGAGTGGCTTCCCGTACCCGCGGCGGCCCAGGCCCTTGTCGAGCACAGCCGCAGGGCCATCTCGCAGGTGCTGCAGGGTGCGGATGACCGGCTGGTCGTGGTGGTCGGGCCCTGCTCGATCCACGACCATGGGCAGGCCATCGCGTATGCCCGCCAGCTCAAGGCGCTGGCCGACACGCTGGCAGGCGAGTTGCTGGTGGTCATGCGGGTCTATTTCGAGAAGCCACGCACCACGGTTGGCTGGAAGGGCTATATCAATGATCCGCACCTGGACGGCAGCTTTGCGATCAACGAAGGCCTGGAGATGGCGCGCCGCCTCCTGCTCGACGTGCTCGCGCTGGGGCTGCCGGTCGGAACCGAGTTCCTGGACCTGCTCAGTCCCCAGTTCATCTCCGACCTGGTCAGCTGGGGCGCCATCGGCGCGCGCACCACGGAGAGCCAGAGCCATCGGCAGCTGGCCTCCGGCCTGAGTTGCCCGGTGGGCTTCAAGAACGGCACCGATGGTGGCGTCAAGGTTGCCACCGATGCCATCCAGGCGGCATCGGCCGTCCATGCCTTCATGGGCATGACCAAGATGGGACAGGCGGCGGTGTTCGAGACCCGCGGCAATCAGGATTGCCATGTGATCCTGCGCGGCGGCAAGCAGCCCAATTACAGTGCCGCCGATGTGGCCGCGGCCTGCGCCCTGCTGCAGGGTGCGGGTTTGCGCGAGCAGGTCATGGTCGATGTGTCCCATGCCAACAGCAGCAAGCAGCACCGGCGCCAGATCGAGGTCGCCGCCGATGTGGCAGCGCAGGTCGCAGGCGGAGACCGCCGCGTGATCGGCGTGATGATCGAAAGCCACCTCGAAGAGGGCCGCCAGGACATCGTTCCCGGCGTGCCACTGAAACCGGGTGTTTCGGTCACCGACGCCTGCATCAGCA
>JBIKTP010000188.1:0-5555 GCA_044348035.1 Burkholderiaceae bacterium | reverse complement strand
GGCCGCGCGCATCCTGGGCCTGGCTGTGCGCTCGGTGCAGCTGATGGTGGACCGCGGCGACCTGCAGGCCTGGAAGACGCCCGGCGGGCATCGCCGCATCTCGCGCGAGTCGCTGGACCGCTGGCGTGCCGGTGACCGGCCGGCACCGGCCGCGCCCGGTGCTGCCGATGCCGCTGGCGTGTTGCATGCGCCGCCGGCCCCGCCCCGCCTTCCCACCCGGCGGCCCGATGCTGCGCAGCGTGTGCTGCTTATCGAAGACTCGATGCACTACCAGAACCTGATAGGTCTGCTGCTGCGCCAGAAGTTCCCTGATGTGGAGTTGCGCACCGCGAGCGACGGCATCGTCGGGCTGGCCATGGCTGGCGAGTTCCAGCCCGATGTGCTGATGGTCGACATCCTGCTGCCCGGCATCGACGGTGCCACGCTGATCACCAGCCTGCGCTCCCACCCGCAGTTTCGCCAGATGGAGGTGATCGTGGTCACTTCTCTGGCGCCGGAGCAGCTCGGTCCCTTTGCGTTCGCCCTGTCCGGGATCCCGCTGGTGCACAAGCCGCGCCTGGTGGCGGAGCTCCCGCCTCTTCTGACCCAGAGCCTGGCGCAGCGGCGTGCCATGGCGCTGGAACGGGCCTGAACGCCCGCACGGGCCATTGCCTGGTTCACCGATGGCCGTACCCCGCGTCCTGCTGGTCGACGATGACCCTGTGCTGCGCCGCTTCGTGGCGCTGGCCCTGGAGGACATGGACCACATCGAACTGGTGCAATGCGATGCGGTCGCACCGGCCCTCGTGTTGCTGGCAAAGGAGTCGTTTCGCCTCATCCTGACCGACCTGATGATGCCGGGGCAACCCGGCTTCGATCTGCTGGCTCGCCTGAAGGACACGCCGGCACTGCGCGGGCCGGCGCGTGTGGCGGTGCTCAGTGCGGGCCTGACCCCGGCGGTGCGCGAGCAGTTGGCCGGTCTGGATGTGTGGCGGCTGCTGAGCAAGCCGGTGTCGGTGAGCACCCTGGTTGCCTGTGTGAACGATGCGCTGCAAGGCGGCGATGCCGCCATGGCGCCCGACGGCGACCCGCTCTCGCAGTGGCGCCGGGGCGGGGACCGGGCCCATGCGATCCAGGAGTATTTCGAGGGCAACGAGGAGTTGTTCGATGCCTATCGCAGCGCCTGCATCGCCCAGTTCCCCCAGGACATCAGCCAGGGTGATGCGGCCAGCGCTGCAGGTGAACTGCAGACCCTCCGGCGCGTGGCACACAGCCTGAAGTCCGTCTTGCTGACACTGGGCTACCCGATCATCAGCGCGCAGGCGCGCACCCTCGAAGAGACCAGCCATGCAGGCATGCGGGAGCTGGCACGGGACCAATGGGCTGGTCTGCGCAGGGCGGTCGAGCAGGTCTTGTCAGACCCTGGCTCCCCATAGACTTATCAAATTTATCAGCTGCTGCATGGCGGCAGCCAGCGCGAGCTGTCTCAGCCGCCCGAACACAAGCCGTACATGGCATGCATGTGGACCGGGTGTCCGCCGTGCGGCTGGGCGAGATGTCCAGCTTGCAGGCTATGCGCTTGGGCCGGACGGTGCGCTCCGGACGGCGGCATCGTCGGCATTGCGGACCAGCAGGTCCTCCAGCGCCAGGGGTCTGCCAAACAGGAAGCCCTGGCCATACTGGCAGCCGAGCTGTTGCAGGATGTCCGCGACCGCATCGGTCTCGATGCCTTCGCCGACCGCGTTGATCTGGAGCGCCCGAACCATGTCCAGGGTGCTCATCACGAGTTGGAAGCTCAGGCTGGAGTTCTGGATCTCACGGATGAACAACTGGTCCAGCTTCAGGGTGTGGACGCGGTAGTTCTGCAGGTGCGCCAAGCCGGAAAACCCGGTGCCATAGTCGTCGAGCGCGATCGAGTTCCCAAATTCGCCCAGCCGGTGCAGTTGCGCCTGGGCGACGGCCTGGTTCTGGATGAAGGTCGACTCGGTCAGTTCGAGCTTCAGTTCCGCAGGATCCATGCCGGCAGACCGCTGGATGCCCATGGCGACATCGGCAAAGGTCCCGTCGGCCAGCTGCGCCGGCGAGATATTGATGCTGAGGAAAGGCCGCTGGGTCACTGTCAGCCTGCGCAAGGCCGGCCAGTCCTCGCACGCCCGCTGCACGACCCACAGACCCATGTCGCAGATCAGGCCGGACTCCTCGGCCAGATCCAGGAAGGTCAATGGCGGCACCAGTCCCCGGGTCGGGTGCCGCCAGCGGATGAGGGCCTCGAAGCCCGCCAGTTGACGCCCTTCGAGGACATAGATCGGCTGGTAGTGCAGCACGAACTGTTCGCTGACCAGTGCGTCCCGCATGTCGCGCAGCAGCGTGAGCCTGTCTGTGGCCGTCGATCGCAGTTCCATGTCCTGGCGCGTTCGTGTACCGGCAGGTGGTTCAGTGTCTTGCGAATCGGGGTAGCTTATCGCCTTGCGGAAGCGTCCGAGCACCACGTTGAGGATGTGGCGAATGATCGGGTTGGTGTCCATCAACAGGCGCTCGACCAGGTCGCGTGACACCTCGATCAGCACGGTGTCCGTGACCGTGCGCGCCGTGGCGGTTCGCGGCTGGTGGTCGATGAGCGCAACCTCGCCGATCAACTCGCCGGGGCCGATGCGGGCCCGCACGATGCCATTGGCGCCGTCCGCGATTTCCACCAGCCCGTCTGCGATCAGGAACGCGCTATGTCCGGCATCGCCTTGGGAGAAGATGACACTCCCAGCGGGGTAATGCTTGCGACCAAGTCTTTCTGTCATGGAGAAGGATCCGCGGCAGTGCTTCGATGCCCGACAGCATACCGCGTCTTTCTGCTGCGGATGGCAGGCACCTTGATAGTGCGGGATGATGGTTGAGGTCGCCACGGCACATCCTCTTCGACCTTGGGCACGCGCTTGGTGAACTGGCCCAGATGGGGCACTCCTTGATGAGCATGTCGGCGGCGGCAGCGCTGGAGCCAAGCGGTTTGCGAACCATGGAATTCGGGCAATCGGTGATGGAACATCTCCTGGGGGTTGGTGGGCGTGGATGCATGCTGATGACAGGGCCCGTTGCGCGCAAGTAGAGTGTTGAACCATGCGTGGTGCCGAAATCAGAGCGCCCGCCGGGTGGGCAGGGTGTGACAGGCACAATCGCGGGTTGCACCCGATTTCCGCCACCGCATGTCCAACAACGATTCCGCCCCAGCCGACGCCCGGCGGCTCACGCCCGTCGAGGCACGGGTCCTCGGCACCCTCATGGAGAAGGCGCGTACCGTGCCCGACAGCTACCCGCTGTCACTCAACAGCCTGCTGATGGGTTGTAACCAGAAGACCTCGCGCGAGCCGCTGATGGAGCTCGACGACGCCCAGGTGGCAAGCGCACTCGACGGCCTGAAGTCCGCTGGCCTGGTGCAGGAATCCAGCGGTGGGCGCAGCGCCAGGTTCACCCACAACTTCCAGCGCGGCGTGGGCGTGTTCGAGCAGGCCGCCGTGCTGCTGGGGGTACTGATGCTGCGCGGGCCCCAGACGGCCGGCGAACTGCGCCTCAACACCGAACGCTGGTACCGGTTCGCCGACATTTCCTCTGTGGAGGGTTTCCTGGAGGAACTGCAGGACCGCCCGGCCGAGAAGGGCGGGCCGCTGGTGGTGAAGCTGCCGCGCGGCGCCGGCACCCGCGAGCAGCGCTGGGCGCATCTGTTGTGCGGGCCGGTGCAGGAGGATGCTGCGGATCCCCGCAGAAGCACAGACCTTGCGGGCAGTTCCGCCGAGCGGCTGGAGCGGCTGGAGGCCGAGGTGGCGCAGTTGCGCGCGACGGTGCAGCGCCTGTGCGCCGAATTGGGTGTGGCGCCCGGCGCCGGCTGATCAGAACTCGACCGCGTCAGCGATGGCCTTGATGCCGGCCTTCGCGCAGACATCGTCCGCCTCGCCGCCCGGCGCGCCCGAGACGCCTATCGCGCCCAGGATCGCGCCGCCACCCTCGATCATCAGGCCCCCGCCGACGGCCAGCATGCGCGGTACCGAGCGGATGCCGCTCATCGGGCGGCCGGCCTGGGTTTCTGCCACCAGCGCCAGTGTCGAGGTGCGGAAGCTCACCGCCGTCCAGGCCTTGTTGGTAGCGACGTCGACCGTGTGCGGCCCGGCAAACCGGTCACGCAGGAAGACCTGCAGCAGGCCGGCGCGGTCAACGACAGCGACCCCGACCTGGTACCCCTGCTTGCGGCAGGCCTCCATGGCTGCCTGTGCAGCGACCAGTGCTGTCTCGGGGGTGAGCGAGCGGGTCTGGAAGGTCGACTGCTGCGCGTTCGACGACGCGGCGAGACCCGCCAGAGCGGTGGCGAGGATGCAAAGTGTCTTGGTGCGCATGGGAGTTTCCTTGGTTGTCAGAGCCGGACCACCCGGCCGGGATTCATGAGCCCGGTCGGGTCCAGGGCGTGTTTGATGGCGCGCATCATCTCCAGTGCGACGCCCGACTTGTGATGGGGCAGGCTGTCGACCTTGAGGCTGCCCACACCGTGTTCCGCAGAGATCGACCCGTTGAACCGGGAGACGGAATCGAACACCAGGGTGTTGACCGCTTTCTCATGCTGCGCAAGGAATGCCGTGCCATCGACACCTTCGGGAGCCTGCACGTTGTAATGCAGGTTGCCGTCGCCCAGGTGGCCGAAGTTGACCAGGCGCACGCCAGGGATGGCCTTCTCCAGGAGGGCGTCGGTGGCAAGCACGAACTCCGGGATGCGCGAGATCGGCACCGAGATGTCATGTTTCACGTTCAGTCCTTCGCGGGCCTGTGCCAGCGGAATGCTCTCGCGGATCTGCCATAGCTGGCGGGCCTGCGTCAGGCTCCCGGCGACCACCGCGTCACTGACGCAGCCCTGCTCCAGGGCGGTCTGCAGCAGGCCCTCGAGCTGGGAGCGTGCATGGTCCTCGGAAACATGGTCGGAGTTCTCCAGCAGCACGCACCAGGGGGTGTCCCGGTAGAGCGGCACCACGGGCTGCGGAAAGTGGCGCGCCACCAGCGACAGTGCGAACCGGCCCATTACCTCGAAGCCGGTCAGGCCGGCGGCCAGCCGGCGCTGGGCCAGCGCCAGCAGTGCCACGGCCGCATCCAGCGACGGCACGGCTGCCCAGGCCGTGAGTTGCGCCGCCGGCATCGGCGCCAGTTTCATGGTGGCGGCCGTGATGATGCCCAGTGTGCCTTCCGAACCGATCATCAGGTTGCGCAGGTCGTAGCCTGTGTTGTCCTTGCGCAGGCCGCTCAGGCCGTGCCAGATCTGCCCCTGCGGCGTGACCACTTCCAGGCCCAGGCACAGGTCGCGCGTGTTGCCCCAGCGCACCACCTGCGTGCCGCCGGCGTTGGTGCCCAGGTTGCCGCCGATGGTGCAGCTTCCTTCGGCCGCCAGGCTCAGGGGGAACAGGTAGCCGGCCTCGGCGGCCACAGCCTGCAGGTTCTGCAGGATGCAACCCGCCTCGACCGTGATCGTCAGGTTGGCGCGGTCGATGTCCCGGACCGCCTGCATCCGGCGCAGGCTCAGCACGATCTCGCGGCCCGACGCATCCGGCGTG
>JBIKTP010000006.1:0-15710 GCA_044348035.1 Burkholderiaceae bacterium | reverse complement strand
TGAACCGGCGCCGCTGGCTTGCCGGCGCCGCCACTGCGGTCACCGCAGCGGCCGTGAGCCGCGTCGCCATGGCGGCGCTGCCCGAGCCCGTGCTGCAGACCCGGCCGGACACCATGCCGCCGCTCGCGCCGCCGTCCGGCCACCCCTACAACCCGGTGGTCACGCTCAACGGCTGGACGCTGCCCTGGCGCATGAACGCGGGCGTGAAGGAGTTCCACCTGGTGGCCGAGCCGGTCGTGCGCGAGATGGCGCCCGGCTTCAAGGCCAACATGTGGGGCTACAACGGCCAGAGCCCGGGGCCGACCATCGAGGTGGTGGAGGGCGACCGGGTGCGCATCTTCGTGACCAACCGCCTGCCCGAGCACACCAGCGTGCACTGGCACGGCCAGCGCCTGCCCAACGGCATGGACGGTGTGTCCGGTCTCAACCAGAAGTCCATCCAGCCCGGCAAGACCTTCGTCTACGAGTTCGTGGCGCGCCGCCCCGGCACCTTCATGTACCACCCGCATGCCGACGAGATGACGCAGATGGCGATGGGCATGATGGGTTTCTGGGTCACGCATCCGAGGGAGAAACACCCGCTGATCGACCCCGTGCAGCGCGACTTCTGCTTCCTGCTGAGCGCCTACGACATCGACCCGGGCAGCAAGACCCCGCGCATCATGACCATGACGGACTTCAACCTCTGGTCGTGGAACAGCAGGCTGTTCCCGGGCATCGACTCGCTGAACGTGCGCCTGGGCGACCAGGTGCGCATACGCATCGGCAACCTGACCATGACCAACCACCCGATCCATCTGCACGGGCATGAGTTCCTGGTGACCGGCACCGACGGCGGCCCCACACCGAAGAGCACCCGCTGGTACGAGGTGACCACCGATGTGGCGGTGGGCCAGATGCGCCAGATCGAGTTCCTGGCCGACGAGGAGGGCGACTGGGCCTTCCATTGCCACAAGAGCCACCACACCATGAATGCGATGGGCCATGATGTGCCGACATTGATCGGCGTGGACCACCGCGGCCTGGTGCGCAAGCTGCAGAAGGTGGTGCCGGAGTACATGGTCATGGGCGAGCGCGGCATGGCCGACATGGGCGAGATGGAGATGCAGATCCCCGACAACACCCTGCCGATGATGACCGGCCGCGGGCCCTACGGCGGGGTCGAGATGGGTGGCATGTTCAGCGTGGTCAAGGTGCGGCGCGACCAGAAGCCCGGCGACTATTCCGACCCGGGCTGGTACACCCAGCCGCCGGGCACACAGGCCTTCGAATGGACCGGAAGCCTGCCCGACCCGGCCCGTTTCCAGGCCGAGGGCAGCGGCTCCATGCCGCTGGCGCAACCGGCGGCGAAGCCGGTACAGGTTCAGGTCCGAAAACCATCCGGCCACAGCGGCCACTGAGGAATCCCCATGCACACAGCCCACACGCCGCCACCCCGCCCGGCGCGACGCCAGTTGCTGCGCTGGCTGCTGCTGCCCGGCGCGGCCGCACTGCCGCCGCTGGCTGGCGCCCACACCGCAGGCAGCCATGCCAAGCCGGCAGGCCCCGTGAAGAAGGAGCAGAAGGAATGGGGCATCGCCGGAGACGCCCGCGACGTGCGGCGCACCATCGACATCGCGATGACCGACAACATGCGCTTCACGCCGGACCGCGTCACCGTGCGTCTGGGCGAGACCGTGCGTTTTCGCATCCGCAACCAGGGCCAGATGCTGCACGAGATGGTGATCGGCACGCCCGCCGAACTGGCCGAGCATGCCGCGCTGATGGCGAAGTTCCCGAACATGGAGCATGACGAGCCCTACATGGCCCATGTGGAAAAGGGCCGCAGCGCCCAGATGCTGTGGCATTTCAACCGGGCCGGCGAGTTCGAGTTTGCCTGCCTGATCGCCGGGCACTTTCAGGCCGGCATGGTCGGCCGGATCACCGTGCTGCCCCGGTGATGCCCGCCATGGGCGCGCCGCTGTCGGGTTTTTTTGTTGTCTGCAATTTGCTGAAAAGGAGTCTTTCATGAAGAAGTTCATTACCGCCGCCGCGCTGGTGCTGGCCGCCGCCTCCGGGCTTGCCCAGACCGCTGCGCCCGACATGGCCGAGGCCGAGATCCGCAAGGTCGACCGGGATGCCCGCAAGGTCACCCTCAAGCACGGTCCGATCAAGAACCTGGACATGCCCCCCATGACCATGGTGTTCCAGGTGCGGGATGTGAAGATGCTCGACAACCTGAAGGCCGGCGACAAGGTGCGTTTCAGTGCCGACCAGCAGCAGGGCGCCTATGTGGTGACGGCGGTCGAGAAGGTGGAGGCGAAATGAGCACCGCCCAGCCGCCCCAAGGTGCCCAGCACCGCAGCCTGCAAGGCGAAGGTACGCCAGTGCACTCCATGGCCCCCCCTGCGGTTCGCGGCAGCCCGCCGGCAGTTCGTCCGCCAGCTGGCGGGACTGGCGGGTCTTGCCGTCGGCGTGGCCGGCATGCCCGTGGCCGCCCAGGGCAAGCCGCGGGTCGAGGTCTGGAGCCGGTCGCCATCGGCCTGGCAGTGCCGGGCATGCCGCTGGGCTCACCCGGCATGGACGGCGCGGTCCATGGCGGACGCAAGGATGCCTATGACGTGTTGCTGGTCGCACGGGACGGAAGCACGCGGGTCTTCCGCCGTTATACCAAGGGCTGAGGCTGCGAGCCTGCGTCCGAAGCCGCTGGCGGCACCACCGTATTGCTGCCTGTCGGAGGGACCGAGCAGAACGGGCCGCACATGGTGCTGGGCAAGCACAACACCCGTGCCCGGGTGCTGGCGGGGCGCATCGCGGTGCAGCTGGGGCACACCCTGGTCGCTCCGGTGCTGGCCTATGTGCCGGAGGGCGGGATCAGTCCACCGACCGAACACATGCGTTTCGCCGGCACGATCTCGGTGCCTGAAGCCGCCTTCAAGGGCATTCTGGAGGGCGCGGCACGGAGTTTTCGCCAGCATGGCTTTCGTGACATCGTGCTGCTCGGCGACAGCGGCAACTACCAGCCGGCCCTGAAGGCCGTTGCGGACCGGCTCAACCGGGAATGGGCCGGTACCGGTACGCGGGCGCATTATCTGGGGGCCTACTACGCCGCAACACAGACCACCTACCTCGAGAGTCTGCGTGCCCAGGGGCTGACCGCAGCCCAGATAGGGACCCATGCCGGCACGGCGGACACGGCCCTGGCGATGGCCGTAGCGCCCGAACTGGTCCGGCCGGACCAGTTGCCCGCCGCCGCCCGCGCCGGGCGCCAGGCGGGAACCCTGGGGGACCCCCGGGCCGCCACCGGTGCGCTGGGCCAGGCGGGTGCCGACGCGATCGTGGCGCAGTCTGTGGCGGCCTTCCGGCGGGCCGTGTCAGCCGCACGCTGACATGGTGCGTTACAGCCAGTGACATCCAGATTTTCCGCGTGTCACCTTTGTTGTCCAACTCCATGCAAATGATCCGATTTTTTTCCGTGGCGCTGGCCACCCTGGTTGCGGGCGCCACTGGCGCGTGGCTGGCCATGGCCCAGACTGCGCCGCCCGCCAGCGCCGCCGCCGCGTCTTCCGCCACCGAGCCGCCTGTGGCCACCGTGCTGGGCATGGCCCCCGTGCCCGACCGCCACAACCTGTACAGCGAGACTGCGGCAGGCCGCTTCAGCCCGGCAGTGGCCGGCGCGCTGGAGCGTGTCTACGTGCCCAACCGCGCGGCCAATTCCGTGTCGGTGATCGATCCTGCGACCCTGAAGGTGATCGACACCTTCAAGGTGGGCGTGCACCCGCAGCATGTGGTGCCTTCCTGGGACCTCAAGACCCTCTGGGTGGCCAACAACGCAGAAGGCCGCACCGACGGCAGCCTCACGCCGATCGACCCGCGCACCGGCAGGCCCGGGCGCCCTGTCCGGGTGGATGACCCCTACAACATGTACTGGTCGCCCGACGGGCAGCATGCGATCGTGGTGGCCGAGGCGTACAAGCGGCTCGACTTTCGTGACCCGGTCACGATGGCGCTGAAGTTCTCCATCCCCGTACCACGCTGTGCAGGCATCAACCATGCAGATTTCTCCATCGACGGCCGGTATGCCCTGTTCACCTGCGAGTTTGCCGGTTCGGTCACGAAGATCGACCTGGTCAACCGAAGCGTGCTGGGCACGCTGGCCCTGAGCCCGTACTACGCGCGGCCCGACGCGCTGGCGCTGATCGCCCAGCCCGGTCGCAAGCCGGCGAAGATTCCGGACCCGGGGCAGCCTGGCAACGAGATCTGCACCACGCCCGGCATGCCGCAGGATGTGCGGGCGTCACCCGATGGCAAGACCTTCTTCACTGCGGACATGATGGCCGATGGCGTGCATGTGGTCGATGGCGAAAGCCTGCGCCAGACCGGCTTCATTCCCACCGGCGTCGGTGCGCACGGGCTGTACCCCAGCCGCGATGGCCGCAGCCTCTATGTGGCCAACCGGGGCGGCAACAAGATCCGCGGCGACAAGCTGGGCAAGGGCAGCGTGTCGGTGATCGATTTCGCCACCCGCAGCGTCACCCATGCCTGGCCGATACCGGGCGGTGGCAGCCCGGACATGGGCAACGTGAGCGCGGATGGCCGGCACCTCTGGCTGTCCGGCCGGTATGACGACGTGGTGTACCGGGTGGACACCACAACCGGGGCGGTCGATCAGGTCAAGGTCGGCCGCGAACCACACGGCCTCACGGTGTGGCCGCAGCCCGGGCGTTATTCATTGGGCCACACCGGGAACCTGCGCTGAGGCCTGCTGGCGCATGCGTTCCTCGACGGCCTCGATCATGCGGGGCAGTTCGTCCACGAAGTCGGCCTTGCTGATGAAGCCGGCCGCGCCCACCTGGCGCGCGGCGTCCCGGTAGGCTTGGCTATTGTGCATCGACAGGAACACGATGAAAGGTGGGGCCTGCCACTGCTGCATGCGGCGCGCAGCCTCCAGGCCGTTCATCTCGGGCATGCCGATGTCCAGCAGCACCAGATCCGGGTGCAGGCGGGCTGCCAGCTCCATTGCCTCACGCCCGTTGTGGGCCTCGCCGGCAAGCTCCGTGCCGGGAAGCGCCGACAGGAACTGCCGCACCGCCGCCAGGAAGGTCGGATTGTCGTCGGCGAGCATGACCCGGATCATCATGGGCTTCACTGTAGGTGGGAGGGCGGTGACGGCCAATCAGGCCAATACCTGAACCAGAATGGAAAAACACCTGACACCGGCGAGCACCTTGTCCCGGAGCAACTGGGCTCCTGGCATCGTGTCAGCATGCTGACGGTTCCGAGTCCGGTTCGCGGTAGCGTTCGGCGATCGCGCGTACCTGTGGCTCGTGGCGGCGCAGGACTTGCACGCAGTCAGCATCAAGCTTGCCCACCAGGGCGAGCCGCTCCAGCTCGGCACAGCTGGCCTCGAAGGTCCACGCCGTCTTGTAGGGTCGAGCGCTGCGAAGGGCGTCGAAGATGTCGGCCACTGTCACGATGCGCGCCTCCAGCGAGACCGCGTCCCCGCGCAGGCCATCGGGGTAGCCGCTGCCGTCCAGCATTTCATGGTGCTGGCGCACGATGTTGCGCATGACGGTCGAGTCCGGGAGGTGGTTGAGCCCGAAGCCACCCAGGATCTTGTCGATGATCTGCCCGCCCATTTCCACATGGCCCTGCATCACATCGCGTTCTGCCAGGTCCAGCCCGCCCTGCTTGAGCAAGATGCGGTCTGGAATGCCGATCTTGCCGATGTCGTGCAGCGGGGCAAACAGGTAGACGTGTTCGACGAATTCGTCCGTGCGACCCCGGCGGGGGGCGAGTTCGCGTGCAATCAGGCGGGAGTAACGCGCCATGCGCTCCAGATGGGTCCCGGTTTCGAAATCCCGCAGACGCGCAAAATCGCTGGCGATGCGGGCCGACGCCAGAATGGACCGTACCGCGCCCAGCTCTTGGGAGATCGCCATGTTGATGAGGCTGCAGAACAGCAGAAGATCGCGCTGTTCCCGCAATCTGAATGCTCCCGGCAGCCTGGAATCAAAAAACACGAAGCCGATGAAGCTGCCGTTGTCATGCATCGGAACGGTGAACGAGGATTGGTAGCCTTGCGCCAGCAACCATTGCGAATGCGGCGAGTCTGGCCGGACCGTTGCCGGGATGTTGTCGATGACCCGGAATTCGCCGCTGCGTGCCAGGTGGGTCAGCGATGCGCTTTCAGCCAGTGGAAACTGGTAGCCCGCGATCTTCTTGCCTGCACGCGTGCTGTCGATGAAGGTCTTCAGCATGTCGTCCTGCGCATCGTGAAGCACACAGGCGATCCGGTCCACCTGGGGGATGCGTTCGAGGATGCTGCCATGCAGCGCGGCAAGCCGCTCGGTCAGCGTCTCTCCAGGTTGCCCCTGCTGGAGCAATGGCGCGGCGGAGGCGGCGAGCGTGCGTGTCATGGCAGAACCCTGAAGATGGAGGATTTCCCGCGCGGTCTCGCGGCTGGTGCCAGTGGCATGTCAGCGCGGTTCGGCATGCAGCGCCAGCAGCGGGGGGCGGTTCAGGTGCCCGCTACTGCCTGGGGCCTCAATGCGGGGCATCCGCCTCCTCGAAGGTGTAGTCGCGCAATTCCGCGGCAGCCATCAGCGACTGGAGCCCGTTCAGTGCATCGTCGAAGGCCCCGCTTTCGACCATGCGCCCGACCGCATCGGCCGCCGGCCCGAAGGCTGCCTGCAGTGCCGGCCGGGCCGATTGCCACTGTGCTCTCACCTGGGGGTCATCGGCGGACAGCAGTGCGCTCAGCGTACTGCACAGCGCCAGGATCTGGTCCCAGTCCGATTGCGCGTCCGGGCGCAGTTGCAGCCAGTACAGCAGGCGGGCATACAGCTCGTCGGCTGCAATCGGCTTGGCGATGTGGTCGTTCATGCCGGCCGCCAGGCATTTTTGACGGTCCTCCCGAAAGGCACTGGCCGTCAGTGCCAGGATCGGCAGGCCGGCGCGGCCTGGAAGCCTGCGGATGGCACGGGTGGCCTCCAGCCCGTCCATGCCCGGCATCTGGATGTCCATCAGCACCAGATCGTACGGTTGGTCGCGCACCCGCTCCAGCGCTTGCTGGCCGCTATCGACCACCTCCAGCACCAGCCCGGTCTCGGCGAGCAATTCCCGCGCGACCTCCTGGTTCACCGGGTCGTCCTCGGCCAGCAGCACCCGCATGCCGGTACAGGCCCGCGCCAGGGCCTGCTCGGCAGGCCACTCTGGCATGGCGGCGTCCTGGGCTGCATCTGCGGGGAGCTGTTCGACTGATCCCCTGGACAGCGTCACACAGATCCAGAAGGTGCTGCCCTGGCCAGGCGCGCTCTGCACGCCGGATTCGCCGCCCATGAGCGTGGCCAGCCGCTTGACGATGCTCAGCCCCAGGCCGGTGCCACCAACACGGCGCGAGGTGGTGTCGTCGGCCTGCGTGAAGGGGGCGAACCGGCCGGCCTGCTGCGTCGCCGACAGGCCAATGCCCTGGTCGCGGACTTCCAGCCGCAGCACGCAGGTATCTGCGGTGTCGCTGAGCTGGCAGGCCCGTATGCTGACCCGGCCGTTCTCGGAGAACTTGATGGCATTGCCGATCAGGTTGAGCAGGATCTGCTCCAGGCGCAGCGCGTCCCCCACCAGCACGGCGGGCAGTGCCGGGTCGATCTCGCACACCAGTTGCAGGCCGCGCGCCCGGGCCTGCCCCTCGAGGATGCCCAGCGTGTGGTCCAGCAGGTCGGACAGCCCGAAGGCCACCTGCTCCAGCTCCAGCCCGCCAGCCTCGATCCTGGACAGATCCAGTACATTGTTGATGATCGAGAGCAGGTGGTGTCCCGCCGCATCGATCCGGCGCAGCTGTGCGAGCGGCTTGTCGGCGCTGATCTGCTTTCCCAGCAGCCGGGTGAACCCGATGATCGCGTTCATCGGGGTGCGGATCTCGTGGCTGATGTTGGCGATGAAGGCGCTCTTGGCCCGGCTGGCGGCCTCGGCGGCGTCCCGGGCCTGCTGCAGGGAGGTGTTGGCGGCCTCCAGCTGGGCGGTGCGCCGGCGCACCAACTGCTCGAGCTGCTCCTGCTGGGTGCGCAATGACTGCTTGGCTGCCACGCGGTCCGTCACGTCCACGAAGGTGGCCACCGTGTCGCCCTCGAGCAGGATGCCGGCGTATTCGATGGTCCGGACCTCGCCGTCCTTGCTGGTGATGTTGCATTCCAGGGGCGGCAACTCGCTGCCCAGTGCGCGGGCCTCGTGGACGGCCGCATTGATCTTGTCCAGGACCTGGCGCCGGTACAGCGGGTCCGGGAAGGCCAGCTGCAGCCATTCGCGGGCAGTGGGTGCATCCTGTGCGGTGTAGCCAAACAGGTCGACGAAGCGGGCATTGCGATAACTGATCTCGCCGCTCGCGGTGAAATAGGCCAGCGCCAGTGGCGCCGCCTCCAGGATCCTGCGGAACCGCAACTCGCTGGTCTCCAGCCGCGCGTGCACCTGACGGGCCTCGGTGGTGTCGCGGGCCACCCGGATGTAGCCGCTCAGCTGGCCATCCGCAGCCCGCAGCGGGGTGGTGGTCATCAAGGTGCTGAAACGCGAGCCGTCGCGCCGGATGTGGCCCACCTCGGCATGCTGGCTACCCTGCCGAATCAGTTGCGTCAGGTCGACCTCGCCGCCGCCGCGCATCTGGTCGGCGGCATGGAACAGACTGATGTGCTTGCCCATCAGCTTGTCCTGCGGGTAGCCGTGCATGCGGGCCCAGGCGCGGTTGGCAAACTGCACATGGCCGCTCAGGTCGCAGGTGGCAATGCCGTCACCCGCCTGGTCGACCGCCTCATGCAACGCCTGCACGTTACCGGGCGCCGTCTTGCGTTCCCGTTCCATCCGCTCCCGCGCGCGCCCGGCATCCTCCAGAAGAAGGGTCGGCCGCAGGCGTTCCATCACATGGTGCTGCGACACCACGCCGACGATCTGGCCCCGGTCATTGAGCACGCCCAGGTGGCGCAAGTGAAGGGCATCCATCTTGATGGAGGCTTCGGCCATCGAGGTGTCGTGTGCAACGCAGACCGGCGGCGTTCCGATGAGGGCACGCAGCGGGGTGTCGCGGGGCGTCCGGCCTGCCGGTAGCTCGGTGAGGGCCAGGAGCAGATCCCGTTCGCTGAAAAGGGCCAGCGCTGAGTCGCCTTCCATCACCAGCACGTAGGAGGCAGAACGGTTCAGCATGCCGTCGAGCGCATCGGACAGTGGGCTGTCTGGCGATGCAGTGCTGAGTCCGCAGTCCATCACGAACTTGATGTCGTCCACCTGGCGCATCAGTGCCACGGCAACGTGGGTGCGGAAGTCCGACTCGCTGGCAATGCCGCAGACCGCGCCATCCGGGTCCACCACCACCAGGTGGCGTATGCGCTGGCTCAGGGTGCGCTCATAGGCCTCGGTGAAGGACAGGTCGGGCGGGGCGGTGATGACCGGCGCACGCATGATCTGCGCCACGGCAGCCTGCATGTCGCCCTTCAGTGAGTGGGCGGCGATGTCCCGCTCGGTGATGATTCCGGTGGCGCGCGGGCCCTCCTGTACCAGCAGGCAGGAGACATGCCGCTGCGCCATCTGGCGCGCAGCCACCTCGATGCTGCTCGTGCCCTGCACGTGCAGGACCTCGGGCGTCATGATGTCTTTGAGTGTCAGTTCGGCGAGGTGGTGCATGGTGATATGGCCGTGCTTCGGAGTCTGGCCTGGTGTTCCCCTTGGAATGACTGTAGGCCCGGGGCGAGGGCCTGAACATCAGGCAAATACCTGACACTGCCGTGGGAAATTCCCTATGCCGGCGCCACGGCGGGAGCCGCGCGGTCCGGGGCCTGTGCCGGCAGCAGTCGGTGGCACAGGGTCAGGGCGGTGTCAAATTCCAGCCTTGCCACGGCATCGTCCAGCGCTTGCAGTGCAGTGCCCGGTGCGGGGCGGAACTGGCGCGTGAAGCTGGCCATGGCATTGGTAGCGGCCAGGTTCCGCAAGCCGACGTAAATGCGTTCGACCTGTTGACTGACTTCATTTGATTCCCGCGCGAAGGGCTTGGCGATGAGTGCCAGCACGCCGGTGGTGGGGCGAATGGCATCGAGCGCATGGCGCGCTGCGGCAGCACCGGCTGGATCGGGAACGGGAACGAGTGGCAGCAGGTGGTCGTCGCATACCTGTGCCAGCTGAGCGAGGCCATCGTCAGGTGCAGGCAGGGTGTCGTTGATCACCTTGGACTGGCGCACCGTCATGTCCAGGTGGTGCCAGCGGTATGCATTGGCTGCGTCATGACGGTCACCGATGGCAGCAACCGGGGCGGGCCTGGCAACAGCCGTGGCGGCCCTTCCGCGGGGGTGCTGATCAGAAAGTCGTCCAGTCATCGTCGCCGGCGCTGGCAGCTGCCGGCGCCTTGCGGTTCTCGGCCTGTGTGGTCAGCACCAGCGGATCTCTCCTCGAGGGGGTTGCAGCAGCCTTGGGCGCAGCAATTCGGCCCATGTTCTTGTTGCGACCAGAACCGCGGCGCTCCGCTGCCGGAAGCTGCTTGCCGGACATGACTGGCTTCATGCCGGCCGGTGCGCGCAATGGCGCAGCGCGGGATTCGGCACCGTGCGCCAGCTTGAACACCGCCACCGCCCGCACCAACTGCTGCGCCTGGGTGTTCAGGCTCTCGGCAGCGGCCGCGCTCTGCTCCACCAGGGCTGCGTTCTGCTGGGTCGCCTGGTCCATCTGCGTGACCGCCTCTCCCACCTGGGCCACGCCCTGGCTTTGTTCGGTGCTGGCCGCGCTGATCTCGCCCATGATGTCGGTCACCCGGCGGATGGAAGCCACCACTTCGGTCATGGTCACGCCGGCCTGATCCACCAGGGCCGTGCCCTGTTCGACCCGCTGTACGCTGTCGGAGATCAGGCCCTTGATTTCCTTGGCAGCCTCGGCTGAGCGGCCCGCCAGGCTGCGAACCTCGGAGGCGACCACCGCAAAGCCGCGGCCTTGTTCGCCAGCACGGGCAGCCTCGACTGCGGCGTTGAGCGCCAGGATGTTGGTCTGGAAGGCGATGCCGTCGATCACGCCGATGATGTCGGCGATCCTGCGCGAGGCGTCGTTGATGCCCTTCATGGTGTCCACCACCTGCCCGACGACCTCGCCGCCGCGGATGGCGACGGTGGAGGCGTTATGGGCCAGCTGGTTGCCCTGGCGGGCGTTGTCGGCGTTCTGGCGCACGGTGGAGCTGAGCTCCTCCATCGAGGCCGCTGTCTCTTCCAGTGCGCTGGCCTGTTGCTCGGTCCGCCCGGACAGGTCGTTGTTGCCCTGCGCAATCTGTGCGCTGGCCGTGGCCACGCTCTCGGCATTTTGCTGCACGTTGCGGACGATGTCCGCGATGTTTTGCTGCATCCGGGCCATGGCGGCCATCAGGCGAACGGTCTCGTCGTTGCCAGTGGGTGTGACGCGCGCGCGCAGGTCTCCCTCGGCCAGGTGCTCGGCCAGCGCGACCGCCTTGTCCATCGGGCCCGTCATCCGGCGGGCCAGCAGGAGCGCCGCAGCCAGCAGGCCCCCGAAAGCCAGCGCCAATGTGGCTCCGATCAGCAGCCGGGTGCTTCCAACGCTGGCGGCTGCGGTGGCGTTCATGGCCTCGGAGTCGGCATTGATCGCCTCGGACAGCTTGGCCATTCGGGTTTCAAGGTCGCCGAAGGCGGTGAGGAATTCCGGCATCCGGGCCTGCGCACTGGCAAGGTCTGCCTGCGCAGCCTGTATGCTGACCCGCGCGACGGCAACGTATCGTTCGGCGACCGGCTGGACACCGGACAGGTGGCTGGCGGTGCCTGCCGACAATGGCAGGCTGCGCAACTTGGTCAATGCATCGGACAGGATCGCCGCGTGCTCCTGCAGGTCCTTGCCTGCTTCGGCAGAGGCCGCGGGTTTGTTCTCCAGGGCTCCCAGCAAGGCCTGCTGTACATCCCCCCGTATGGCGTCGTGCATCATGTCCGCCATCTGGCTCAGCTGCAGGGCCTGGCCGGAGCCGACGATGTCGTCCATCGATGTGGCGAGCTTGGAGGTAGCGATCATGCCGATCCCTCCCACTATGCCGGCAAGCACTGCTCCGGCCAGGCCCAGGGACAGGATCTGTGTACGCAATTTCATCAAAAATCCTCGTTGGATGCCCGTTGTCGGAGGGCGATTGGGGCTGCTCGATTCGAATCCATATCGGCGCTTGAGGGTTGCCTTGCGCCGTGTTCTTGCGCCGGGTCAATGTAGTTGCATTGCGGCGGCGCAGCACTCGGGTGATCACCTGATTTGGCCAGGCCGGAACACCTGGTAGGGCGCGCTCTCAGAATGTGGTCCAGTCGTCATCGCCACCCTCGGCGGCGGCTGCGGGTTTTCGGGTGGCCGCCTGTGCGGTCAGTTCGGGTGGTTCTGCACGGGGCGCGGCGGCGGGTTTGGTACTGGCGATTCGGGTGACCTTCTTGCTGCGGTCGGGCCCGCGGCGCTCCACGGCGGGGAACGTCTTGCCCGCAGGTTTTTGCGCCACGCGGTCCACCGGGGTCGGCACGTCC
The DNA here is from genome assembly GCA_044348035.1 of Burkholderiaceae bacterium. Lineage (GTDB taxonomy): Bacteria > Pseudomonadota > Gammaproteobacteria > Burkholderiales > Burkholderiaceae_C > CAISIP01. The sequence goes on along the minus strand of JBIKTP010000006.1, from coordinate 3,210 downwards.
TGCGAATTTGCACCGTGCGCAAGTCGGAACACCGCCACCGCCTGCACCAGTTGCCGGGCCTGGGCCTTGAGGCTTTCGGCGGCTGCCGCGCTTTGCTCGACCAGCGCGGCGTTCTGCTGCGTGGCCTGGTCCATCTGCGTCACCGCTTCGCCCACCTGCGCCACGCCCTGGCTCTGCTCGGTGCTGGCCGCGCTGATCTCGCCCATGATGTCGGTCACCCGCCGGATGGCGGTCACCACCTCGGTCATGGTGGCGCCGGCCTGGTCCACCAGAGCCGTGCCCTGTTCGACCCGCTGCACGCTGTCGGAGATCAGGCCCTTGATCTCCTTGGCCGCTTCGGCCGAGCGGCCGGCCAGGCTGCGCACCTCGGAGGCGACCACCGCAAAACCGCGGCCCTGCTCGCCGGCGCGCGCCGCCTCGACAGCCGCATTGAGCGCCAGGATGTTGGTCTGGAAGGCGATGCCGTCGATAACACCGATGATGTCGGCGATCCTGCGCGATGCGTCGTTGATGCCCTTCATGGTGTCCACCACCTGGCCGACCACTTCGCCGCCGCGCATGGCCACGCTGGAGGCATTCTGGGCCAGCTGGTTGCCCTGGCGGGCGTTGTCGGCGTTCTGGCGCACTGTGGAGCTGAGCTCTTCCATCGAGGCGGCGGTCTCCTCCAGCGCGCTGGCCTGCTGTTCCGTTCGGCTGGAGAGGTCGTGGTTGCCCTGCGCGATCTGGGCGCTGGCAGTGGCCACGCCGTCGGCGTTCTGGCGTACGCTGCCGACCACGCCCGCCAGGGCTGTCTGCATGTCGCGCAAGGTGGCCAGCAGCGGGCTGAGCTCGTCACGCGCGTCGTCGCGGATGGCCATGGCCAGGTTGCCATCGCGCACGCGCTCGGCCACCTCCTGCGCGACAACCAGGCGCCGGCGCAGGCTGCGCGCCCCATACCAGCTGAAGCCGATCAGGCCCAGCGCCGTGGCGCAGACAAGAGCCACCAGCAACTGGCGCGTGAAGCTGGAGTCGGCCTCGATGGCAAGCAGCTCCTGGTCCAGCACGGTATTCTGGCGCGTGCGCTCGGCATCCAGTACGGCCAGCAGCTGGTTGCTCGCCGGAATGGTGCGTGAGACCAGCATCTCGAAGGCCGCCTCTTTCTGGCCCTGCTGCAACAGCAGGACATTCTCGGTACCCACTGCCCAGAAGGCGTCGGCCTGCGCCGCAATACCGCGGTAGGCCTCGCGCCCGGCCGGGGTGATGAGGTCTTTTTCGAAGGCTTTCAGTGTCTCGTTGGTCTTCTGGCGCCTGGTGTTGATATCGGCCAGCGTGGCTGCCAGGTCTTCCGCACGGGTGACCAGCAGGCCATGGCGGATCTGCAACGAGACACGCGTCACGTTCAACCCGATGTCGGCCATGCGATTGACCTGCGGCACCCGGCTGACACGGGTTTCTCGGGCCAGGTCCATGACATGCTGGAACTGGATCCAGGTGTCGATTGCCACCCCCGCCAGGGCGACGACAAGCAGAATCGACAACAGGTAGAGGCGTTGGGTGATGCTCAGGGAGTTCATGCGGTCTCCGGGGTTGGCGCAAACGGGAAGCGGGCGTTCAGCGGGTGGACGCGTCGATCAGTCCCATCTCGGCACTGGTCATGAGTTTTTCGATGTCCACCAGGATCAGCATGCGGTTCTCGACGGCACCGATGGCCAGGATATGGTCACTGGCAATGGCGGAATTGAACTCTGGCACCTGGCGCAGCTGGGCGGGCTGCAGCGTGATCACGTCGCTGACGGCATCCACCACCATGCCCACCACCCGGCTGCCGATGTTGAGCACGATCACCACCGTGAAGTCATCGTAGTTCGCCTGTTCCAGGTTGAACTTCATGCGCATGTCGATGATCGGCACGATCACCCCGCGCAGGTTGACCACCCCCTTCATGAAGGGGGGCGCGTTGGCGATGCGGGTGGGCTCCTCGTAGGAGCGGATCTCCTGCACCCGCAGGATGTCGATGCCGTATTCCTCGGCGCCCAGCTTGAAGGCCAGGAACTCCCGCAGGTTGGTGGTGACGCTTGCGCCAGTGCTTGCAGTCGGGGCATTGCCGGGTTGCTGGGCCATGTCGGTAGCCTTTCAGTGGGTCGGGGCGGTTGCGAGGAAGTTGCTTGAAGCAGGCTTGCCGGTATCCAGGGCCTGACTGTAGTCAACCGAAGGCCAGGCTGCCATCGGGCGATTACCTGAGGCATAACCGGGAAACACCTGATGGGTGCCTTGCCGGGGTCGCAGGTCTGACACGGGCGAATGTCCCGGTTTCTCGGGCGGCGGCGGGCACGGTGCGGGGTGCCGGTGCATCACGCCACCTGCGAAGGGGCTGCCTCGGGCTCGAAGGCGACCGTGAACTGGCTGCCGCCAGCTCCAGCCGGATGTCGTCCGGACGGGTCTCCAGTGCGTGAAACGCCTGGCGGGCGAGTTCCCGCAGACATGCGCCGAGGTCCACACAGGCAAGAGGCCCAGGCTGATACAGGTGTTCGTGCAGCAGTGCCATCGTCCGGATGCGGCCCTGCATGCCCCCCCCCGGCATATCCTGTGCGGCGCGCGGGGAGGGCCGCTGGCGTTCGGGCCGCAACAGGCTGGAGACCGGCTGCGGATCGAGAGAGACCGGGTGGCGCCATCGTCAGGCAGGTGGCGGGTATCGTCAGCTGCGACCGCGCCGCGCCAGCGCACCGACGTCCAGGATCAGTGCAACACGGCCATCGCCCATGATGGTGGCGCCGGAGACATCACTCACGCGGCGGTAGTTGGACTCGAGGTTTTTCACCACGACCTGCTGCTGCCCCAGCAGTTCGTCGACCAGCAGGGCGGCCCTGCGGCCTTCCGCCTCCACCACGACCATGACCGGCTTGGCCGGCAGCTCGCCCTTGCGCTGCACGTCGAACACACGCTCGAGCTCCACCACCGGCAGGTATTCCTCCCGCACGCGCACCACCTGGCCGGAGCCGCCGATGGAGCGCACCGTGTCGGCCTGCACCTGGAAGGATTCGACCACCGAGGCCAGCGGCAGGATGTAGCACTCGTTGTTGACGCCCACACTCATGCCGTCCATGATGGCCAGCGTGAGCGGCAGGCGCACCCGCACGCTCATGCCGAAGCCTTCGGCGGACTCGATCTCGACCGTGCCGCCCAGCGCCGTGATGTTCTTTTTGACCACATCCATGCCGACGCCGCGGCCCG
>JBIKTP010000187.1:0-5587 GCA_044348035.1 Burkholderiaceae bacterium | reverse complement strand
TGCTGGGGATCGACCTGGTGCACTTCGGACTGGTCATGGTGCTCAACCTGATGATCGGCCTGCTCCATCCGCCGATGGGCATGGTGCTGTTCGTGCTGGCGCGGGTGGCCAAGCTGTCGGTCGAGCGGACCACGATGGCGATCCTTCCGTGGCTGGTACCCCTGCTCTTCTCGCTGGCCGTGATCACCTATGCACCCAAACTCGTCCTCTGGCTGCCACGGCAGTTCTATTGAACCATCCACCGCAACAGGTGCCAGTCTGCCACCCGGAGCTTTCCCATGACACCCTTCATCCGCCTGCATCCCTCCGATGACGTGCTGATTGCCCGCGCCCAGCTGGTGGGCGGCACAACCGTCGAATCCCTCACCGTGCGCGGCCTGGTGCCCGCCGGTCACAAGGTGGCGACACGCGCCATCGCCGTCGGCGAACCCGTGCGCCGCTACAACCAGATCATCGGTTTTGCCAGCAAGGCCATCGCTGCCGGTGAACATGTCCACACCCACAACCTCTGGATGGGCGAAGGCAAGGGCGACTTCGCCCGTGACTACGCGATCGGCACGGACGTCAAGCCGGAGCCCGCCACCCTCGAGGCCACCTTCATGGGTTACCGCCGCAGCGACGGTCGTGTGGCCACCCGCAACTACATCGGTGTCCTGTCCTCGGTGAACTGTTCGGCCACTGCCGCGCGTGCCATCGCCGACCATTTTTCGCGCCAGAACCACCCGGATGCGCTGGCAGGCTATCCCAACGTCGACGGCGTGGTGGCCTTGACCCATGGCTCCGGCTGCGGCATGGATGGCGACGGGCTCGGGCTGAAAGTCCTGCAACGCACGCTGGCCGGTTACGCCACCCATGCCAACTTCTGCGCCGTGCTGGTGGTGGGCCTGGGGTGCGAGTCGAACCAGATCAACGCATGGCTGGCCTCCAGCAGCCTGCGCGAGGGAGACACACTGCGGGTGTTCAACATCCAGGACACCGGCGGTACCCGCAAGACCGTGGATCGGGGTGTCGCACTGGTCCGCGAGATGCTGCCCGCCGCCAACCGGTTCGTGCGCGAACCCTGCAGCGCCCGGCACATCACGATCGGGCTCCAGTGTGGCGGCTCGGACGGCTACAGCGGCATCAGCGCCAACCCGGCCCTGGGCTCCGCAGTGGATCTGCTGGTCGCCCACGGGGGCACCGCCATCCTGTCGGAAACGCCGGAGATCTATGGTGCGGAGCATCTGCTCACCCGCCGGGCGGTCCGCCCGGAGGTAGCCCACAAACTGATCGAACGCATCAAGTGGTGGGAGCACTACACGCGCCTCAACGATGGCGAGATGAACAACAACCCTTCGCCGGGCAACAAGGCAGGCGGGCTGACGACCATTCTCGAGAAGTCGCTCGGTGCCGTCGCCAAGGGGGGCACCGGAAACCTGCAGGCGGTGCTGGAGTATGCGGAGCCCGTCACGACGCATGGCTTCGTGTTCATGGACACCCCCGGCTACGACCCGGTGAGCGCCACAGGCCAGGTTGCGGGCGGGGCCAACATGATCTGCTTCACGACCGGGCGCGGGTCAGCCTACGGCTGCGCTCCTGCTCCGTCGCTCAAGATCGCCACCAACTCCGCCTTGTGGCAGCGCCAGGAAGACGACATGGACATCAACTGCGGCACCATCGTCGACGGTACGACCTCGATCGATGCCATGGGGCGCGAGATCTTCGACCGGGTGCTGGCGGCCGCATCGGGAACCCCCACCAAGAGCGAGCGCCATGGGTACGGCCAGAACGAGTTCGTGCCCTGGCAAATCGGCGCCGTGATGTAGCCATGGCGGGCACGTACAAGCGCTTGTCGGCGCCCGAGCTCCAGGGTTTGATGGCGGGCCTTCTGCAGGCTGCGGGCAGTTCCGGACACGAGGCACAGGCAGTCGCCGCCAATCTGGTCATGGCCAATCTGAGCGGCCATGACTCTCACGGCGTCGGCATGATTCCGCGGTACATAGACGCCGTGCTGGAAGGCGGACTGCAACCCAATGCCGCCGCCGAGGTCACCCTTGATATCGGCACGCTGCTGGCCCTGGACGGTCGGCGCGGCTACGGGCAAGTGGTCGGCGAACAAGCGATGCAGTTGGCGCTGGCGCGCGCCCAGGAACACGGCAGCTGCATCATGACGCTGGGCAATACGCACCATCTGGGCCGCATCGGGCATTTCGCCGAGATGGCCGTGGCCCGTGGCTTGGTGTCGCTGCATTTCGTCAACGTCCTGTCCCGCCCCGTCGTGGCGCCGTGGGGCGGCGCCGACGGCCGCTTCGGCACCAACCCCTGCTGCATCGGTGTGCCCCTGCACGGACGCGAACCCTTCGTGCTGGACTTCGCCACCAGCCGGGTCGCACAGGGCAAGATGCGCGTGGCCTACAACCAGGGCCGCCAGGTCGAACCCGGAACGCTGATCGACGAGTTCGGGCGCCCGACCACCGACCCCGCCGTCGTGGTGGTGCCGCAAAGCAACGGCCTGTTGGGGGCCCTGCGCACCTTCGGCGAACACAAGGGCTACGGCCTGGCGGTAGCCTGTGAACTGCTGGGTGGTGCGCTCAGCGGCGGCGGCACCTGGCACAAACCCACCGACACCGGTGTCCGGGCGGTGCTCAACGGCATGCTCACGATCCTGATCGACCCGCGCCGTCTAGGCACCCAGGAAGCCTTCGAGGCAGAGTCGCTGGCCTTCGTGGACTGGCTGCGCAGCGGTCCGGTGGCAGAAGGCACGGACGCCGTCCAGCTCGCAGGCGACCCGGAGCGCGCGGCACGCCAGCAGCGCACACGCGACGGCATCGACATCGACGGGCAGACCTGGCAGGAGCTGGTCGCTGCGGCCGGCAAACTGGGCAGCCTCCTGCCCGACTGAGCTTTTTCACCCACCCGGACACCATCGCCATGCCCCTTCCCGCGCCCCGAATCAGCGAACAGGTCGCACTGGTCACCGGTGCCAATGCCGGCATGGGCCTGGCCACCACCCGCGCCCTGCTCGCGGCCGGATACCGCGTGGCCGCCACCGACCTGCGGACCGACACGCTGGAGAGCCTCCGCCCCGAGGCCGGCGAACGTCTGGCCTGCTTCACGATGGATGTCAGCGACCAGGCCCAAGTGCTGGAGGCGTGTGACAGGATCGAACGCCATTTCGGCCGTGTCGACGTGTGTGTCAACAATGCCGGTATCCTGCAATATGCCAACTGCGAGCAGACGTCTGCAGAGCTGTGGCACAAGACCCTGCGCACCAATCTCGATGGCGTCTTCTTCGTCAGCCAGCGGGTCGCACCGGGCATGAAGTCGCGGGGGTTCGGCCGCATCATCAACGTCTCGTCGTTCGGCGCCAAGACAGGCGGCCTGTCGCCCCTGCCCGCCTATGCGGCCAGCAAGGGGGGTGTGATTTCACTGACCTTCAGCTTCGCGCGGGAGTTCGCTCCATTCGGCGTGACCTGCAATGCGCTGGCGCCGACCTTCGTCAAGACCCAGATGCTGACCGAGCAGGTCAGCGCCGAGCGGCAGGCCGAGTTGCGACGGCAGATACCGGTCGGGCGCTTCTGCGAACTCGAGGAGTTCGCCCACTGCGTGTTGTTCCTGGCCCACCCCCTGAGTGGCTTCATCACCGGCGAGGTGCTGGACCTCAATGGCGGCTTGCAGTTCGATTGATCCCGATGGCAAGCCCAGCCCTCCCAGTCAGCCTTTGCGTCGCGGCGCTGCCTGCGATGGCGGCCCGTGGCATCCAGGTTCCGGCGTCCGACAACCAGGCCCCTGCCGGTGTGGTCCACCTCGGCCTGGGCGCATTCCACCGCGCCCATCAGGCCCTGGTATTCGGCAGCCTGCTGGACGGCGACGACCCGCGCTGGGGCGTGCTGGGTGTCTCGATGCGCAACCCGGCGCTTGCCGATGTCCTGGCGAGCCAGCAGGGCCTGTACAGCGTGCAGATTGCCAGCGCATCCGGACGCAGCTGGCACATCGGTGGCGCCATTCGCACGACTTGCCTGGCAACCCGCGACCGGGCCGCCGTGGTGCAGGCCCTGGCCGCCCCAACCACCCGCTGGGTCACCCTGACTGTCACCGAGAAGGGGTATGTCCCGGCGCTGGCCGACCTGCTGGTCGAGGGCCTGGCAGTTCGGCAGGCCGATGGCCTCGCGGGCCTGACCCTGGCCAGCTGCGACAACCTCCAGAACAACGGGCGTACCCTGCAGGCCCTGTGTGCAGCCAGCGCGGCGCGCCACTCCCCGGCACTGGCCGACTGGGTGAGCACCCGGTGCGCCTTCCCCAACAGCATGGTCGACCGCATCGTGCCGGCCGGGTCGCCCGCCATCGCAGCGCAAGCCCGCGAGGCACTCGGGCTGCCGGACGCCGCAGCCTTGCGCACCGAGGCCTTCTGGGAATGGGTCATCGAACGCAGTTTCGCGGACCCTGCCGACGCATCGGCGCTGCAGGCGGCCGGCGTACAGGTGGTGGATGATGTGGGCCCCTACGAGGAGGCCAAGCTGCGGCTGCTCAACGGCAGCCACTCCGTCATTGCCTGCATCGGAGCCGTCGCCGGCATTCCTGTCGTCAGTGAGTGCGTCGCCCGCCCCGAGGTCCGCACGCTGGTCCATGGCCTGATGAGCCACGACATCGGGCCGATGCTGCGGCGCAAGGACTGGTCAGCCTACCGGGATGCCTTGCTGGTCCGTTTTGCCAATCCTTACCTGCAACATGGTGTGCACCAGATTGCCACCGACAGCTCACTGAAGATCGCCTTGCGATGGGTACCTGCTGCCGTGGATGCACTGGCAACCGGGCGGACGGTACCGGGGCTCGCCTACTGCGCTGCCGCATGGATGCGCTACTGCGAGGGGGTCGACGAATCAGGCCGGGCCTATGCCCTGTCGGATCCGCGTGGGGACACGCTGCGTGCCCTCGCACAGGCGCATCGCGACGATGCGTCCGCGACCTTCGACGCGCTCGGCACGCTCCCGGATCTATGGGGAGACACCTTGCCGCATCATGCCGGCTGGCGGCATGAAGTCACCACACATCTGCAGGCCCTGCGCCGGCAAGGGGTCCTGGCCCGGGCAGACCACGTCGCTCGCACCCTGGCCGGGCTTGCCTGAACACGGCCCGCCGAGACACCACAACCCACCCCTCAACCCTGGAGATACAGATGCTGCAAAGCTGGCGATGGTTCGGCCCGAATGACCCCGTGACGCTGCGCGAGATCCGCCAGGCTGGCGTCACCGATGTGGTGACCTCGCTGCACCACATTGCCTGCGGCGAAGACTGGCCGGAGGAGGAGATCCGCAAACGCATCAGGGAGATCGAATGGGATGCCGCACGCCAGCAACCGACCGGCCTGCGCTGGGGCATGGTCGAGAGCCTGCCCATTCACGAGGACATCAAGACGCGCTCCGGCAACTACCGGCACTACGTGGAGGTCTACAAGAACAACCTGCGCAAGCTCGGGGCGCAGGGTGTCCGGGCGATCTGCTACAACTTCATGCCCGTGCTTGACTGGGCCAGGACCGACCTCTACATCCAGCAAGCGGACGGCAGCACCATTTCCGGCTGCAACATCGACGCGTTCGTGGCGTTCGAC
>JBIKTP010000186.1:0-5599 GCA_044348035.1 Burkholderiaceae bacterium | reverse complement strand
TTATGGGCGGCTCTGGCGCGTGGCCTTGTGCCCGGGGTTGGCGCAACGGATGCCGAGTCTGCCAAAATGGCATATTGTCCAAACGGAGAAGGCCATGCCTGGATTGCTGCCCCAAGTCGACCCGAACGGGTTGCTCGAATTCTCGGTCGTGTACACCGACCGCGCACTTAACCACATGTCCCAGAGTTTCCAGGGTGTCATGCGCGACATCTCCGGCATGCTGAAAGAGGTCTACCACGCCCGCAGTGCGGTGCTGGTGCCTGGCAGCGGCACCTTCGGCATGGAAGCGGTGGCGCGCCAGTTCGCCAACGACAAGAAGGTGCTGGTCATCCGCAACGGCTGGTTCAGCTACCGCTGGACGCAGATCTTCGACATGGGCAAGATCCCGTCCGAGTCCATCGTGCTCAAGGCCCGCCGCACCGGCGAAGGCCGCCACGCGCCCTTTGCGCCGGCTCCCATCGAGGAAGTCGTCGCCGCGATCCACGCCCACAAGCCCGCCGTGGTGTTTGCGCCCCATGTCGAAACCTCCTGCGGGATGCTCCTCCCCGACGCCTACATGCGTGCCGTGGCCGATGCAGTGCATGCGGTCGGTGGGCTGTTCGTGCTGGACTGCATCGCCTCCGGTACGATCTGGGTCGACATGGTGGAGTGCGGCATCGATGTGCTGGTGAGCGCCCCCCAGAAGGGCTGGAGCGGTTCACCCTGCTGCGCCATGGTCATGCTCAGCGAATCCGCGCGCGAGCGCATCGAGTCCACCACCAGCAGCAGCTTTGCCTGCGACCTGCGCAAGTGGCTGCAGATCATGGAAGCCTACGAGGCCGGCGGCCATGCCTACCACGCGACCATGCCGACCGACGCCCTGACCCGCCTGCGCGAAGTCATGCAGGAGACCCGCCGCTACGGTTTTGCCAAGGTGCGTGCCGAGCAGCAGTTGCTCGGCGACAAGGTGCGCGCCTTGTTCCAGGCGCGTGGCATTGCCAGTGTGGCTGCGCCCGGATTCCAGGCGCCCGGCGTGGTGGTGAGCTATACCGAGGATCCGGACATCCAGTCGAGCAAGAAATTCCTCGGCCAGGGCCTGCAGACGGCGGCCGGCGTCCCGCTGCAGTGCGACGAAGGCCCCGACTTCAAGACCTTCCGTGTGGGCCTGTTTGGCCTGGAAAAACTGCACAACATCGACCGCACCGTGGGCCACCTGGAGGCCGCGCTCGACAAGGTCATGCCTGCAGCCACCGCTTCGGCGGTTCAGCCTGCAGCCCAGCCAGCCTGAGCGGGCGCATCCGCTCGTGGAGCCGCTGACCCTCACGTCCTTGCCGCTGTTTCCGCTGGGAACGGTGCTGTACCCGGGCGGCCTGCTGCCGCTGCGCATCTTCGAGGTGCGCTACCTCGACATGGTGCGCAAATGCCACAAGCACGGCGCACCCTTCGGCGTGATTGCGCTCAATCGCGGCTCGGAAGTACAGCGCCCGGCCGGAGACGGCGCGTCTGGCGAGGCCTTCGCCAACGAGTCGTTCGATACCGTGGGCACGCTGGCCTCGATCACCGATTTCTCGGCGCCGCAGCCGGGCCTGATGGTGATCCGCTGCACCGGACTGCAGCGCTTCACGGTCCGGCGCAGTGAAAAACTCAAGCATGGCCTGTGGGTGGCCGACGTGGCACGCCTGCCGCCGGACCAGCAGGTACCGGTTCCGGCAGACCTGCGCCAGGTGGCCGAGGCCCTGGGCAAGCTGATCCGTACGCTGCAGGACAAGGGCATCCCGGCCGACGATCTGCCGATGCAGACGCCCTACCAGCTCGACGACTGCGGCTGGGTCGCCAACCGCTGGTGCGAGTTGTTGTCGCTCCCGCTGGAGATCAAGCAGCGCATGATGGTGCTGGACAACCCCCTGCTGCGCCTGGAACTCGTCGGGGATATGCTGGAGCGCAACGGCATCACCACCTAGGCGCATCGCAGCGCCTAGCACCCGCCGGGTGCCGTGTGAGCGGCGTGTAGGACTTGTCCGACAGGTGCTTGCGTACATCACAACCGGGGATGTGCGGGTTTCGGGCGCATACTCGGGCGTTCCTACAACGCTCCATGCAGCCGATCAAGACCTACATCGTCGAAGACAGTCCCGTTATCCGGGAAAGCCTGATCGCGACCCTCGAGGAACTGGTGCCGGTGCAGGTGGTCGGGACGGCCGAGGACGAGTCGACCGCGGTGCAATGGCTGACGCGGCCCGACAACGAGGCCGAGCTGGTCATCGTCGACCTGTTCCTCAAGGGCGGTTCGGGCATGGGCGTGCTGCGCTGCGGCCAGTCCTTGCGGCCACGGCGCAAGATGGTGGTGCTGAGCAACTACACCACGCCAGATGTGCGCCTCAAGTGCCTGGCGCTGGGGGCCGACCGTGTGTTCGACAAATCCAACGACATCGAGGCGTTGATCGCGTACTGCGGTGCCCTGGCTGCGGGTGACACCATCCCGATGGCCCTGAACTGAGCGCCGGGTGCATCACTGGATCAGGCCGTTCTTGAGTGCGTAGTAGGTGAGATCGCTGTTCGATTCCAGATGCATCTTCTCCATCACCCGGGTCCTGTAGGTGCTCACCGTCTTGACGCTGAGCGACATGCTGACCGCCATGTGGCCGATGGTCTCGCCGCGTGCCAGGCGCAGGAAAACCTGCAGTTCGCGGTCCGACAGCTGCTCGTGCAGCGGGCGGCTGGCGGTACCGGCGCCCAGGCCCTCGGCCAACTGCTCGGCCACGCCCGCGGTGATGTACTTGCGCCCGCGCGCGACGGTGCGGATGGCCCGGATGATTTCTTCCGGGTCGCAATCCTTGTTCAGGTAGCCTGCAGCGCCCTGGCGCAGCAGGGTGGTGGCGTAGTGCTCCTCGGGGAAGCCGCTCAGAATGAGCACCGGCAAGTCCGGCGCGCGCGCCTTGATGGCGGTGAGGGCATCGACGCCACTGTGTTCGGGCATGGAGATGTCCATCACGATCACGTCGACCTCGCCCTGGCGCACGATGTCGATGGCCTGGCGGCCGTTGGCGGCTTCGGCCACCACCAGCAGGTCGGGCTGGTCGGCGAAGAATTGGCGCAGCCCGGCCCGCACCATGGCGTGGTCGTCGACGATGGCAATGCGAATCATGGTGTGCGCCGTCGGTTCATGTGGGATGATCCCACAAAACCCTGCAGGAGGTGCCGATGGGTTTGCTGAGCTCCCGCAGAAGCGGCCGCCTGGTGTTTCCTCTGGCCTGCATCGCCGCGGCTGCGATGCTGGCGATCAGCGAGGCGTCCTACTGGCAGTCGGTGGACAAGCTGCGCAACATGGGTGCATCCAGCGAGGTGCGCAGCACGATCCAGGTGCTCGCGCAGGGCATTCTGGACGCCGAGACCGGCCAGCGTGGTTACCTGCTGACCGGCCGGCCCGAATACCGGGAGCCCTACGACCGCGCACTGGTGCAGATCGAGGATGCGTTTCGCGCGCTCGACCGCTACTACGTACTGGATCCGGAACCCCGCGCAGTGCTGGCCAAGCTGCATGCACTGGCCGAGACCCGGCTGTCCGAGCTGGCGTTGACGATCCGACTGGTGGAGCAGGGCCGCAGCAGTTCCGGCACCGAGATCGTGCTCAGCGGCATCGGCAAGGAGCAGATGGATGCGTTGCGCGCCCTCAGCAGCGAGTTGCACGCGCATGAGACGCGCAATGTGGCACAGCGGCAGAACGACATCTACCGAACCTTGCTGGTCAGCCGTGTCGGCATCGCGGTGTTGAGCCTGATCGGACTGCTGGCGCTGTTCATGTACCTGCGCCTTACCGCCGCGCTGGAAACGCAGCAGCAGGAGCAGCGGCGGCTGCTGCAGGCCGAGCGCGACCGGCTGGAGGTCGAGGTGGCGCAGCGTACCGCGCAACTCACCGAACTCGCCCATCACCTGCAGACCGCACGCGAGGATGAGCGGCACCGCCTGGCGCGCAACCTGCACGACGACCTGGGATCGCTGCTCACCTCGGCCAAGCTGGACGCTGCGCGCATCCGATCCCGGCTGGCGGGTGCAGCTGCCGACACGCTGGAGCTGCACAGCCACCTGGTGGGCACGCTCAACAGGAGCATCGCGCTGGGCAGGCGCATCATCGAGGACCTGCGGCCTTCCGCGCTGGGAGGCCTGGGACTGGTGGCGACACTGGAGATCCTGACGCGGGAGTTTGCAGAGCAGACCGGCGTGCAGGTGCACAACACGCTGCAGCCGGTGCCGCTGCTCCCTGCGGCCGAGCTGATCGTCTACCGGCTGGTTCAGGAGGCGATCACCAACATCACGAAGTACGCGCGTGCAGCCCAGGTGTGGGTCAGCCTGTCGGAGCGCGATGGCCGGGTGCTGGTGTCGGTGCGCGACGATGGCGTGGGTTTCAATACCCGCGCCCGCCTCACATCGGCCTATGGTCTGGTGGGCATGCGGTTTCGCGTCGAAGCCGAGGGCGGGACGCTGCAGCTGCGTTCGACCCCGGGCGCGGGCACGATGGTCGAGGCGTCGTTGCCGGCCTCCGCACCCGCGCCGCCGTGAGCGTGTGGCTCCGGCGCTGCAGCGGAATCAGCCAGCCACACGGTCCATCGCAAGCCGCCCCGCACCGGCGCACACGGCACTGACCGCTGTGCCCCATGCGATATCGATGATGGCCAGACTCGCCGGCCAGTTTCGCAGTGTCGCCAGGTTGGTGAGGTCGTAGGTGGCATAGGCGAAGAAGCCGAACAGCGCCCCGTACAGCATGGCGGACTTCCAGTCGCCCGCGCTGCCGCCATGGTTGACGGCGAACACCACCAGCCCGACCGCATACATCAGGTAGAAGGCCACGGCAATGCCCAGGCGCGGCTGTTCGGCCATCAGGTGGCCGATGCCCTGCTGGTAGAGCGGCTTGGCGATCACGCCGATCCACAACACATCGAGGACCAGCATCACGGTGATGGTGGCGGCGTAGGCAGCAAGGAATTTGGTCATGCCCGGATTCTCTCCGTCGCGTGCAGAGGCCGCAACCGGCGCCTGCTACAGCCTGTGCCGCGCAAGGTTGAAACTGAATTCATCATCCACCTGGATGGCACGTGCCACCGAACTCACCCGTGCAGGCCGCCTGGCATGCCTGGGCCGGCGGCAGCGCACTGGGTTCGTATACCGATACGGCCGGTCCCGATGCCAGCCAGGAAATGTGGCGGTTCTTCCTCGCGCATCCGCTTGTGGCGGACAGCACAGGCGGCTAGCAGCGCTGGCGTACGGGGATGGGCGAGGGCGTGACGGATTTGCTCTCCACGAACGCGCTCAATGCCGCCACATCGGGGATCGCGAAATGACGCCGGCCCTTGTCGTCGAACGAGATCAGGGCCAGCGCGACCAGGCGGCTGAATGAACGGCTCACCGTCTCCAGTGTCATCCCCAGGTAATTGCCGATTTCGGCCCGTGTCAGGCGCAATGTGATGTGGTCGCTGCGCAGATCGCGGACTTCCAGCGCCTGCGCCCAGTGGCGCAGGAAGTCTGCCAGCCGTGCATCGGCCGGCAGGGTGGCCAGGGCGAGGCGCCAGTCGCGCTCGCGGGTCATCTGCCGTCCCATGGCGGCCTGCAGGGCCATGCTGAGTTC
>JBIKTP010000185.1:0-5608 GCA_044348035.1 Burkholderiaceae bacterium | reverse complement strand
GGCAATGCACCGCTGGACGTGGTGACGGACAACGCGCTGCGCGCAGCGGCCTTCTTCGGCTGGCAGATGCCGATCCACGGCGGCAGTTCCGCGCCACTGGCAGCACCCCTGGTGACCGCGCAGAACGTCCTGGGTGCCGACGGCATGGCGTCGGCCGGGCACAGCCTGCCGGCGCAGCGTGCGGCGCTGCACACCACAGACGGTGTGCAGGCGCTGGTGCAGTACCTGGCCGACAGCCCGTCCCCCGCCACCGTGCTGGCACTCGGCCCGCTGACGAACGTGGCGCGGGCGCTGCAACAGCGCCCCGACCTTGCCGCGCAGATCGGCATGCTGGTCTGGATGGGCGGCAGCGCCGCAGCGGGCAACCATACGGCTGCCGCCGAATTCAACGCAGCTGTCGATCCGGAATCCGTTCAGGTCGTGCTGGACGCCGGCATCGCGCTGCGCATGGTCGGCCTGGACGCCTGCCGCCAGGTGCGGGTGCATGCGCAGGACGCCGAGACGCTGCGCGCCCTCGGCACCCCGCGTGCGCAGGTACTGGCCGACCTGCTGCTGGGCTACGTGCGCATTGCCAGCCCCGACGGGAGCCTGCCGATGCCGCTGTACGACCCCACCGCCGCCGCTGCGCTGGTGGCCCCGCGGGGCATGGTGTTTCGGCCGGCGCATCTGGTGATGGAACTCGAAGGCCGGCACACGCGCGGCATGACCGTGGTCGAATGGCGGGTGCCACGGCGCGCCAGGGCCAATGCACTGATCGCCCATCAGGCCGATGAAGCCCTGCTGCGTGGCGTGGTGCTCGATGCGCTCTCACGTGCAGCCAGCGAATGAGCACCGCCGGGCCGCCCCAAGGTGCTCAGCACCGCAGCACGCAGCGCGAAGGTACTCCAGTGAGCACCGCCGGGCCAACCCAAGGTGCTCGGCGCCGCAGCGCAAAGGCACTCCAGTGAACCCACCGACGAACTCCATCCTGCCATGAGCACCCACCCCCCGGGCACCCTGCCACCGCCCCCCCTGCAGCAGTTGCTGCAGGCCATGCCCAAGGTCGAGATCCACTGCCACCTGCTGGGCACGGTGCGCCATGCCACCTTCAAGGAGTTGGCGCGGCGCGCGGCACGTGCAGCCCATGCAACCGGCAGCCCGGTGCCGCTCGGGGACGCGGAGGTCGACGCCTTCTACGAGCGCGGCGAAAAACCGGTCGGCGTGCTGCGCGCCCTGCGCGCGCTCGACGCCGCGCTGCTGCGCACGCCCGACGACCTGCACCGCATCACCTACGAGTACCTGCAGGACGCCGCCGCCCACAACGTGCGGTACGCCGAATTCTTCTGGAACCCGACCGGCACGGCGCAGCAGTCGGGCATTGCCTACCCGGCCGCCATCGACGCGATGCGCGCCGCCTTGCGCGATGCCGAAGCCGACCACGGCATCACCGGCCGGGTCATCGCCGCGATCGACCGCGAAGCCACGCCCGAAGCCGCGCTGGAGATGGTGCAATGGGTCATCGACCACCCGCGCGACGAGGTGCTGGGCATCGGCATCGACTACAGCGAGGTGAACCGCCCGCCCGAGCTGTTTGCGCCGGCCTACGCGCTGGCGCGCCGCGCCGGCCTGCGCGCCACCGCCCACGCAGGCGAGTTCGGCATGCCGTGGACGAATGTGCGCACCGCTGTCGAATTGCTGCAGGTGGACCGGCTGGACCACGGCTACACCATCGTCGATGCGCCCGACTATGCCCACCAGTGCGCCGAACGCGGCATCGTGTTCACCGTGGTGCCCACCAACTCCTACTATCTGCGCACGCTGGCGCCCGAGCGCTGGGCGCTGGACCACCCGATCCGGCGCATGCCAGGGCTGGGCCTGCGCATCCACCCCAACACCGACGACCCGACCCTGCACAAGGTCACACCGACCGGCGCCTGGTGGATGATGCTGCGCGACCTCGGCTTCACGCTGGATGACCTGCGCGGCTTTCTGCTCAACGGGCTGGACGCCGCCTGGATCGACGACAGCACCCGCAGCCGCTGGCGCGCGGAGCATGCGGCGCAGTTCGACACCCTGCGTGCGGCGGCCGGCGCAGGCTGAGCTCAGGCGCGCAGAACCCAGCCGCCCGGCGCAGCCTGCAGCAAGGGGCTGTCGAACACGCCGACCAGCCGCCCGGTGCGCTGTGGGCCGAGCTTGTCAGCCCAGCGCCGGCCCTGGCGCATGGCCACACCGCAGGCCAGCACCTCGATGCCCAGGGACTCCAGCAGGTCCCAGGCCGCCAGCAGCGTGGTGCCGGTGCTGACCGCATCGTCCACCAGGATCACGCGTTTGCCCGCCACCAGTGACAGCAGGTGCGGGTCGAGGTAGATGCGTTTGCCCGGTGTGGGCGACGTGATCGAGGACACCGGCGCCGACAGGGCCTCGTCGTACCAGAACTTGCGCGAGTAGCCCATGGGCACATACCGCGCATGGCCCAGGCTGCGCGCCACCCCGCTGGCCAGGGTCAGGCCCAGCGTGGGCAGGCCGATGACGATGTCGGCGCCCAGCCCGGCCAGCTGCTTGGCCAGCATGTGTGCCAGCGTGTCGGCCACCTCCAGCGAGGCCTGGTTGAGCAGCAGCGAGGCGACGGCATGGTCCGGCTCGGAGGCCAACGGGCGGATCGGCAGCAGCAGCACCCGGCCGTCGGGCAGGCGCGCCGGGTAGGCATATTGCCAGGGCGGGTCGGGCCGGGTGACGGCCTCGGGAGCCAGCAGGGTCTGCCAGTAGGGGGTGGTGGGCTCGGTGAAATGGCGGGGCGGCATCGGCGCTCCAGGACGGGTGAAGCCCAGGATCGTACTGCGGCCGGCACGGGGATGCGATCTGCCATGCGGTGCGGCGCATCGGCCGGTATCGCCCCATCCTGTTGCAGGAGCCGGCGACGATGCCGGGTTCGTGGGCTTCGACCTGCACTGCCCGACCTTGGCAGCATGGGTGCGTCGCGCTGCTATAGTGGATGCGCGTCATGCACTGCGCATCACGCCCCCTCCCCAGTTCCCGAAGGACACAGCTTGATGCTCAGGATACAGATGCTCGATGGCTGAGTTCAAGAAACGCATCAGACGGTGGTTGCCCAGCGCGCAGGCCATGGAGCAGACGCGCGGCTTTGCCTGGCTGGGCCACTACCTGCGCGCGCATCCCCGCCTGTGGGTTCTGCATCGTCGCGGGGTCGCCCTGGGCGTGGCCTTGGGCATCGGCATTGGCGTCTTCCCGGTTCCGCTCCAGATGCCGGCCGCGATGTGCGCGGCCGTCGCGTGTCGGGCCAATGTGGCGGCGGCTGCAGCCGCCACGTGGCTCACCAACCCGTTCACCATGGCCCCCATCTGGGGCTTGTCGGCGTACCTGGGCTCATTCGTGCTTCCGCAGGAGGTGTCCGCCACGCCATCGCCGGCGATGGCCCATCTGGCCTGGAATGCGCCGCAAACCTGGCCCGCTGCATTCTGGGAGCAGGTCACATCCTGGGGGCCGGCCCTGCTGGTCGGGTTTCCCCTCGCGGGCGTGGTGCTGGGGCTGGCCGCCTACCTCATCGTCTACCTGGGATGGGCCGTGCTCATCAAGAAGGAAAGACGCAGGCGTCTCGACCGGGCAGCGAAGGGCTGAAGAGATGCCGCCGACGCCGCACGGCACCGGCCGCGCCTGCCGTACGTCTTCCTGGCGCCGGGGATCCTCAGGGTACTGGGCTCGGGCGCCTCAGTCGGCGTCCAGCACCGCGCCACGGCTGGCACTGGTGGCGTTGCGGGAGAACTTCGCAAGCACTCCGCGCGTGTAGCGTGGCGCCGGCTGCTTCCACAGCGCGCGGCGGCGGGCGATCTCGGCGTCGGCCACGTTCAGCTGCAGCAGGCGCTGGTGCGCATCGATGGTGATGGTGTCGCCCTCCTCGACCAGGCCGATCAGCCCGCCGGCATAGGCTTCGGGCGCGATGTGGCCCACCACCATGCCCCAGGTGCCGCCGCTAAAACGGCCATCGGTGATGAGGCCGACGCTTTCACCCAGGCCCTGGCCGATCAGTGCGCCGGTGGGCGCCAGCATTTCCGGCATGCCCGGGCCGCCCTTGGGGCCGAGGTAACGCAGCACCATCACATCACCGGCGACGATCTTGCCGGCCATGATGGCGGCCAGTGCGCTCTGCTCGTCGTCGAACACCCGCGCCGGGCCTGTCATCACCGGGTTCTTCAGGCCGGTGATCTTCGCCACACAGCCCTCCGGGCTGAGGTTGCCCTTCAGGATGGCCAGGTGGCCGTCGGCATACACCGGGTTCGTGACCGGGCGGATGGCGTCCTGGTCGGTGCGCAGCGGCGGCAGTGCAGCCAGGTTCTCGGCCACGGTCTTGCCGGTGATGGTCATGCAGTCGCCATGCAGCAAGCCGGCGTCCAGCAGCTCCTTCATCACCGCGGGAATGCCACCGGCGCGGTGCAGGTCGATGGCCAGGTACTTGCCGCTGGGCTTGAGGTCACACAGCACCGGCGTGCGCTGGCGCACGCGCTCGAAGTCGTCGATGGTCCAGTCCACCTCGGCGGCATGGGCAATGGCCAGGAAGTGCAGCACCGCATTGGTGCTGCCGCCGGTGGCCATGATCACGGCGACGGCGTTTTCGATGGACTTGCGGGTGACGATGTCGCGCGGCTTGAGGTCGGCCTTCACGGCTTCCACCAGCACCCGGGCGGCCTCCGCGGTATGGGCCAGGATAGGGTCTTCGACATTGGCCATGGTCGACGCGTAGGGCAGGCTCATGCCGAGCGCCTCGAAGGACGAGGACATGGTGTTGGCGGTGTACATGCCGCCGCAGCTGCCGCTGCCGGGAATGGCGCGGCGTTCGATCTGGCAGAAATCTTCCTCGCTCATCCGGCCGGCGCTGAACTGGCCGACAGCCTCGAAAACGCTGACGATGTTGAGGTCCTGGCCCTTGTAACGGCCGGGCAGGATGGTGCCGCCGTAGACATAGATGGCCGGCACGTTGGCGCGCAGCATGCCCATCATTCCGCCGGGCATGTTCTTGTCGCAGCCGCCGATGACAAGCACGCCATCGAGCCACTGGCCGCCAACACAGGTCTCGACACAGTCGGCGATGACCTCGCGACTGACCAGGCTGTACTTCATCCCTTCGGTGCCCATGGCCATGCCATCACTGATGGTGGGGGTTCCGAACACCTGGGGGTTGGCGCCAGCGGCCTTGAGACCCGCCACGGCCGCATCGGCCAGCTTCTGCAGGCCGCTGTTGCAGGGGGTGATGGTGCTGTGGCCGTTGGCCACGCCGATCATGGGCTTGCCGAAGTCGCCTTCGGTGTAGCCCATGCCGTAGTACATGGAACGGTTCGGCGCGCGGGCGACGCCTTCGGTGATGTTCTTGGAGCGGCGGTTGAAGCTCATGGCGGCAGGGTCTCCTGGGGTTGACCGGTTATTTTATAGAGAGGGGCCCGCCAGCCTTGCGGCACCCGGCGGCTCGGGGCCGTCGATCTTTAAGGTTTTAGCTGTTCACGACGCGCGTCGCCGGGCGGGTGATGCGCGGCGCTGTGGCACCAGTGGCTTGCGAATAAGATGGATGCCCACCCTCCCCGATCATCCCCATTGCAGGAACCCCATGACCATCTCCATG
>JBIKTP010000184.1:0-5611 GCA_044348035.1 Burkholderiaceae bacterium | reverse complement strand
TCGACCCCCAGATGGTGGACGAGTGCGCCAACACCGTGGTCCGCACGCTGCAGCAGGCGGGTTTTGATGCCTACATCGTCGGCGGCGCCGTGCGCGACCTGCTGGTGGGCCTGCGCCCGAAGGACTTCGACGTGGCCACCAACGCCACGCCAGAGCAGGTCAAGGGCCTGTTCCGGCGGGCGTTCATCATCGGGCGACGCTTTCGCATCGTGCATGTGGTGTTCGGGCGCGGGCGCGAGCATGAGGTGATCGAGGTTTCGACCTTTCGCGCCTACCTCGACAACGCCGCTGCCGAGCAGGTGGCCGGCAACGAACGCACCAGCCGCAGCGAACTGGCCGGCATGAAACACGCCGTGGACTCCAGCGGCCGCGTGCTGCGCGACAACGTCTGGGGCCCGCAGGAAGAAGACGCCGTGCGGCGCGACTTCACCATCAACGCCATGTACTACGACCCGCAGACGCAGGTCGTGGTGGACTACCACAACGGCATCCGGGACTCCAAGAAACTCACGCTGCGCATGATCGGTGACCCGGTGGCGCGTTACCGCGAAGACCCGGTGCGCATCATCCGTGCCATCCGCTTCTCGGCCAAGCTGCGCACCCTCGGCTTCAAGCTCGAACCCAAGACCGCCGCACCGCTGGTGGCCATGAAGGGCCTGCTGGCCGACGTGCCGCAAAGCCGCATGTTCGACGAGATGCTCAAGCTGCTGCAGACCGGACATGCGCTGGCCAGCATCGAGCAGCTCAAGGAGCTCGGCCTGGCCCAGGGCATCTACCCCCTGCTGGACGTGGTGGTGCAGCGTGCCGAACAGCCGCTGGTGCGCGCTGCCTTGCTGGACACCGACCGGCGCGTGGGCGAGGGCAAGCCGGTGGCGCCCAGTTTCCTGCTGGCCTGCGTGTTGTGGGCGGATGTGCGCGAGGGCTGGCAGCGCGAGCTGGAGAGCGCGGCCCGCCCGGCGCCGTTCCCGGCCCTGCAGGACGCGGTGGACCAGGTGTTCCAGTCGCGGATCGGCGATGTGTCTGGCGGCGGCAAGCTGGCCAGCGACATGCGCGACATCTGGCTGATGCAGCCGCGCTTCGAGAAGCGCACCGGAACCACCCCGTTCACCCTGGTGGAGCAGCCCCGGTTCCGGGCTGCGTTCGATTTCATGCGTCTGCGCGCCGAAACCGGCGAACTCGAGGAGGTGCTGTCGGACTGGTGGCAGGAATTCAGCGTGGCCGACGACAACCTGCGCCGCGACATGGTGGACGGCGTGCGCATGGAGCAAAGCCAGAAGCCGCGGGTGCACCGGGCACCGCGCCCGGCGCAGGCGCCACGCCCGCAAGCCGATACCGGCGATGCACGGCCGGCCCGGGTGGCAGACGAGCCGCGTGGCCCGGACGGCGACGATCAGGGCCCCGAGTCCCCCGGCAGCGATGCACCGCGCAAGCGCCGCCGGCGTCGTCGCCCGGCCGGTGGCCAGCGCGGACCCGGCGATGCCGGTGGGGCGCCAGGCGGCGGGTCCGACTCCAGCGCCTGAATCCGGGCGTGCAGCGCGACACCGTCACCGCCTTTGTCGCCCTGGGCGCCAACCTGGGGGATGCCGCCGGCGCGGTGCGCGCGGCCATGGACGCCATCGGCGGCCTGCCAGGTACCCGGTTGGTGCGCCGCTCCTCGCTGTACCGCTCGGCGCCGGTCGATTCTTCCGGGCCGCCCTACATCAACGCGGTGGTCGAAGTGGCGACCACGCTCACCGCGCCCGCACTGCTGCAGGAACTCAAGGCGGTGGAAAACCGGGCCGGTCGGCTGCGTCCCTACCGCAATGCGCCCCGTACGCTGGATCTCGACATCCTGCTTTTCGGCACCGCATCGATCACCAGCGCGTCACTGACGGTGCCGCATCCGCGCATGGACGGGCGTGCCTTCGTGTTGCAGCCGCTGGCGGAGATTGCGCCGCAGCGGGTTGCGCCGGACGCGCTGGCGCGTGTGCGCGACCAGGACTGCGTGCCACTGGCAGACCTGCCGACAGGCTGACGCGCCGGCTGCCGCGCGGCGGCACGCTGTCTGCGCAAGCTCACCGGGACCAGGGCCGGTGCGTGCTCCAGCGCCGTTACGCCATGCACCGTCGTCGCAGACGCATGGCGCCCTGCCCGACAGCGGCTGGTGGCAGGGTCAGCGCGAGAGCGCCTGGCGCAGCCCCATGGCGAACAGCGAAGCGCCGCTCAGCGCCTCGATCGGACGCCGTGCGCGGGCATACCCGGCCCGCAGCGCGGGGCGTGAGAACACCAGTGCGATCCCCATGTGCCAGAACGCCGACAGCAGGGTGATCAGCACCACGACCCCGATGTAGAAGCCCAGTGGCGCCTGCGCCGGCAGCGTCGACGCGAACACGCTGGTCCAGAAGGCAGCAGCCTTGGGGTTGGTGAAACTGGTCAGCAGGCCGGTACGCACACCGGCCGGCGTGCCGGTGCCCGCCTGCGCCGGCGATGGGCCGGCGGCTTGTGCCGGCGCGGGGTCCGGGCGCGCCGCCCGCCGCAGCAGCCTGAAGCCGTACCACATCAGGTAGGCGGCGCCGGCCACGCGCAGGACGGTGGCGACCGAGGCATGGTGCAGCAGCAGGGCGGCCAGGCCCGCTGCCGCAGCGCTGACCCATACGGCGGATCCGATGACGATGCCTGTGGTGACCCGCAGCGCCGTGGCGCGGTCGCCGTTGAGCGCCAGCTGGCTGATGATGAAGAAGTTGGGGCCCGGACTGGCCGCCGCCAGCAGGTACAGGCTGCCGATCAGCAGGTAGGTGGACGCATACGCCATCACCGGCAGGCGGGCGTCAGGCGAATTCGACCACCATCTCGATCTCGACGCAGGCGCCCAGCGGGATCTGTGCCACACCGAACGCGCTGCGGGCATGGGCGCCGACGTCGCCGCCGAACACCTGGCCGATCAGTTCGCTGGCGCCGTTGGTCACCAGGTGCTGCTCGGTGAAGTCGCCGGTCGAGTTGACCAGCGACATCAGCTTGACGATGCGCCGCACGCGGTTCAGGTCGCCCAGGGCCGCATGGAGCGTGCCCAGCAGGTCGATGGCGACCGCACGGGCGGCCGCCTTGCCTTCGTCGGTCGTCATGTTTCGGCCGAACTGGCCCGTCCAGACCTTGCCATCGCGCTTGGCAATGTGGCCGCTGAGGAAGACGAGGTTGCCGGTCAGCACGAACGGCACATAGGCGGCAGCCGGGATGGCGACGGGTGGCAGGCTGATGCCGAGTTCGGTCAGCTGGTCGTAGACGTTCATGGTGGCGGTCCGGGTGGGGCGCAGGGCGGGGGGACTTGGCCACGGCAGGCTGCCGTGGGTCGGATCACCGGATTCTAGGGTGGCCGTGCCACCGCCAGCTGCCAGCCGCCTCAGGACTGCGACTGCGACTGCGACCGGCCCTGCCGGCTCTGCGCGCTGACCGCCGGCGCGTCAGGGTCGAGCCGGGTGACGGTGACGGCCACCGTGAGCTGGTGGCTGGCGCCCCCGTGGATCACGCCACGGATCGGCGACACGTCGGCGTAGTCGCGCCCGAACGCCAGCAGCACGTAGTCCTCGCCGGGCAGGCCCCAGCCCCAGCGGTCGTTGGTGGGGTCGAAGTCGCACCAGCGCGCATCGCCCGGCAGGTCCGGCAGCAGGACCGATACCCACGCATGGGATGCGTCGCTGCCCACCAGCCGCTCGGTGCCCGGCGCCGGCTCGGTCAGCAGGTACCCGCTGACATACCGCGCCGCCAGGCCCATGGAGCGCAGACAGGCGATCATGATGTGGGCGAAGTCCTGGCACACACCCTTGCGCTGGGTCAGCGCCTCGAGCGCCGGCGTGTTGATCTGGGTACTCTGGCTGTCGTAGGTGAAGTCCGCATGGATGCGGTGCATCAGGTCGCGCGCCGCCTCGAACAGGCTGGCGCCAGGCGCAAAGCTTGGCCTCGCATAGGCCGCGAATTCTGCCTGGCGGGGCACATGCTGGGACGGGAACACGAATTCGGCGCCCGGGTCGTAGGCCGCGTCGGCGCGGTAACGAAAGCGCTCGCGCACCTGCTCCCATGCCGTGTGGCTGTCGGGCATGGGACGTTGCTGTGTACGCACCGTGCTGGAGGCGATCACGCGCAGGCGGGCATGGGGGGCCTGCAGCGAAATGAAGGTGCGCCGGTTGCCATACACGTCCGCGGCGGCAGTCTGCTGTGCCGGGCGCGGCTCGATGCGCAGCGCATGGCTCAGCACTTCCTGGACGCTGGTGCTCCAGGGTTGCAGATAGGCCATGTGCTGTGCCACCTCGACGGGCGGCAGATAGTCGTAGCGGGTCTCGTGGGTCACCTGCAGGTGCATGGCTCAGGCTCCCACACTATGGCGCGTATCACCGGAGTGGGTGAAATAGGTGGCGCTGATCACCTCGGACACGTCGAATGCTGCCTCGTTGCATTGCGCCAGCAGGTTGGCCAGTGCCGTCATCGGCTGCTGGTCAGGGTGGCCCGGGGCGTCGAGGGCATCGAACATGCACAGCTGGTCGAGGTTCCAGCTGTCGGGGTTGGGCACCTGCAGCGACAGTGCGCTGAGTTCGTTGGGCTCGCTGCCGGCCAGCTTGGCCAGCCTGCCGCGCAGGGTATGCGCCACCCAGGCCAGGGAGCGCGGATTGTCGCGATCGAGCACCAGCAGGTCGATCAGCGCCGCCATCTCGCGACTCTGCTGGAACTGGGCATGGAAGGTGATCGTGCTGTCGAACAGGGCCACGATGGCCTCGAACCCGGCCTCGCAGTGCACCGACGCCGTCTCCAGGCCCAGCGAGAGCGAGCGCGACAGGAATCCCAGCCGTTCGATGTGGCGCCCGATGCTGAGCAGCCGCCAGCCGTCGTCACGCGTCATGCGGTCGGTCTGGGCGCCGGTGATGGCCGCCATGTGACGGGCCGTGGCATTCAGGATGTCGAGCGCCTGCGTGGTGGAGAACTCGCCCAGGCGCGCCTGTTCGGCGCATGCATCGCTCAGGCCCTCCTGGGCGCGCACGATCATGTTCCAGTGCTCCTGGGACAGGCGTTCGCGCACCGACGAGCCTGCCGTGCGAACCGCTCGCAGGTTGTAGCCGACACTGGCGGCGGCGTCGCGGCTGCCCAGGCTGGCGATCAGCGAACGCTCGAACACCCGCCGAGCCTGCACCGGGGACGGTACGCCGGACAGCACCAGGCTGTTGGCGACCGCCATGCGCCCGAGCCAGGCCAGCAGGGGCGGCGACGACTGGTCCTCGCCGTTGAGGCTGCCCAGTGCCAGACGCGCCAGCGCGATGGTGTTTTCGGTGCGTTCGGTGTAGCGGCCCAGCCAGTAGAGGTTTTCTGCAGCCCGGCTGGTGACGAGCCGCTTGCGCTGCGCCAGCGCGCCGGGTGTCAGCGCGGGCGACAGCAGGCTGGTGCGGTCGACCGCGCCCCGGGTCATGACCCAGACATCGGCGCTGCTGCCTCCACGCTGCATGGTCGCGATCTCGGCCTTCGCATGGGCCACGCGGGCCAGGCCGCCCGGCAGCACCTGCCAGGACTGCGGACCGTTGGCCACCGCGAACACCCGCAGCATCACCGACCGCGGCACGATGCGGCCGCCCGCCCCGCCGGGGTCGCGTTG
>JBIKTP010000182.1:0-5613 GCA_044348035.1 Burkholderiaceae bacterium | reverse complement strand
CCCTGCCGCTCATGAGTTACGGCGGCTCGGCCATCCTGGTGAACCTGGTGGCCATTGCCGTGGTGCTGCGCATCGACATCGAGAGCCGGCAGCTGATGCAGGGGGGACGGGCATGAGAACCGCCGGGCCGCCCCAAGGTGCTCCAGTGCGCAACACCCCCCAACGCCACGCACTGGTCATGGCCGGCGGCACGGGCGGCCACATCTTTCCCGGGCTGGCCGTGGCCCAGGCCCTGCGCGGGCGCGGCTGGCAGGTGAGCTGGCTGGGCGGCAGCGGCAGCCCGGCGCGGCCCAGCATGGAGAGCCAGCTGGTGCCACGCCACGGCCTGCCCTTCCACGCGCTGGATTTCTCGGGCGTGCGCGGCAAGGGCCCGGTGACACTGGCCCTGCTGCCGCTGCGCCTGCTGCGCGCCTTCTGGCAGAGCATCCGCATCGTGCGCGCGCTGCGCCCGCAGGTGGTGGTGGGGCTGGGCGGCTACATCACCTTCCCGGCCGGCATGATGAGCGTGCTGCTGGGCAAGCCGCTCATCCTGCACGAGCAGAACTCGGTGGCCGGCATGGCCAACCGCGTGCTGGCCGGCGTGGCCGACCGCCTCTTCACCGCATTCCCCGACGTGCTCGCCAAGGCAGGCTGGGTCGGCAATCCGCTGCGCGACAACTTCCTGGCCCATCCTGCCCCCGAGGCACGCTTCGAAGGCCGCGGCGGCGCGCTGCGCGTGCTGGTCGTGGGTGGCAGCCTCGGCGCCAAGGTGCTCAACGACACGATGCCGCAGGCCCTGGCCCTGATCCCGCAAGACCAGCGCCCCGTGGTCACCCACCAGAGCGGCGCCACCCAGATCGACGCGCTGCGCGCCGCCTATGCCGCGGCCGGGGTGCAGGCCGAACTCACGCCGTTCATCGAGGACACGGCCCAGGCCTTCGCCGATGCCGACCTGGTGGTGTGCCGGGCCGGCGCGAGCACGGTGACCGAACTCGCCGCCATCGGCGCTGCCGCGCTCTTCGTGCCGATCCCGACTGCGGTGGACGACCACCAGACCCGCAATGCGCGTTTCCTGGTCGACCAGGGCGCCGGCTGGCTGGTGCCGCAGGCGGAGCTGACGGCCCAGGGCCTGGCGCAGATGCTGCAGCAGACCACCCGCGCGCAACTGCTGGAGCGCGCCAGCCGCGCGCACGGGCTGCGCCAGGTCGGCGCCACCGAACAGATCGTTGCCGCCTGCGAGGCGCTGGCCCGGCCATGAAACACGCCGTGCGCCATATCCATTTCGTGGGCATCGGCGGGGCCGGCATGTCGGGCATTGCCGAGGTGCTGGCCAACCAGGGTTATGAGGTGTCCGGCTCGGACCTGTCCGACAGCGCCACCGTCGCGCGCCTGCGCGGCCTGGGCATCCAGGTGTTCATCGGCCACGCGGCCAGCCAGGTGCGGGATGCCGACGCGGTCGTCACCTCCAGCGCGGTGCAGGCCGACAACCCCGAGGTGCTCGAAGCCCGGCGCCGGCGCATCCCGGTGGTGCCGCGCGCGCTGATGCTGGCCGAGCTGATGCGGCTCAAGCAGGGCATCGCGATCGCCGGCACCCACGGCAAGACCACCACCACCAGCCTGGTGGCCAGCGTGCTGGCCGAGGCCGGCCTGGACCCGACCTTCGTGATCGGCGGGCAGCTCAACAGCGCCGGCGCCAACGCCCGGCTGGGCCAGGGCGAACATATCGTGGTCGAGGCCGACGAGTCGGACGCCTCCTTCCTGAACCTGCTGCCGGTGATGGCCGTCGTGACCAACATCGACGCCGACCACATGGACACCTACGGCCATGACTTCGGCCGCCTGAAGAAGGCCTTCGTCGACTTCCTGCACCGCATGCCTTTCTACGGCACCGCCATCCTGTGCACCGACGATCCGGCGGTGGCGAGCATCGTGCCCGAGGTGTCCTGCCCGGTCACCGGTTACGGCTTCGGCGAAGACGCGCAGGTGCGCGCGGTCGACGTGCGGGCCGTGGGCGGGCAGATGCACTTCACGGCCCTGCGGCGCGACGATGTGGCGCTGCCCGACCTGCCGGTGGTGCTGAACCTGCCGGGTCGGCACAACGTGCTCAACGCGCTGGCCGCCATCGCGGTGGCGGTGGAGCTCAACGTGGCCGATGCCGCGGTGCAGAATGCGCTGGCCCAGTTCAAGGGTGTCGGGCGCCGGTTCCAGGTGCATGGCGAGGCACCGGCAGCCGATGGCGGGCCGGTGACACTGATCGAGGACTACGGCCACCACCCGGTCGAGATTTCCGCCACGCTGGCCGCCGCACGCGGCGCCTACCCCGGCCGCCGACTGGTGCTCGCCTTCCAGCCGCACCGCTACACCCGCACCCGCGACTGCTTCGACGATTTCGTGCGCGTGATCGGCCAGGCCGACGCGGTGCTGCTCACCGAGGTCTATGCCGCCGGTGAAGCCCCCATCGTGGCCGCCGACGGCCGTGCGCTGGCGCGGGCCCTGCGCGTTGCCGGCCAGGTGGAGCCGGTGTTCGTCGCCGACATCCAGGACATGCCGCAGGTGATCCGCAGCACCACCCGCGGCGGTGACGTCGTGCTGTGCATGGGCGCCGGCTCCATCGGCGCGGTGCCGGCGCGGGTGCTGGACATGGTGGCGCGGGAGGCAGCAGCATGACGACGGATCGCAGCCAGTTCGGCAAGGTGGCGGTGCTCATGGGTGGCGCGTCGGCCGAGCGCGCCGTGTCCCTGATGTCGGGCACCGGCGTGCTGGAGGCCTTGCGCGCCAGTGGTGTGGACGCGCATGCCTTCGACCCGGCCGAACGCGCGCTCGGCGAACTGCGCCGCGAGGGCTTCGCGCGCTGCTTCATCGCGCTGCACGGCCGCTTCGGCGAAGACGGCACGGTGCAGGGCGCACTTGAATTGCTCGGCATCCCCTACACCGGCTCGGGCGTGATGGCCTCGGCCATCGCCATCGACAAGGCCATGACCAAACGCGTCTGGACAGCCGAGGGCCTGCCCACCCCGCGCCATGTGCTGCTGCGCCGCGGCCACTTCGACCAGCAGCAGGTGATCGCGGTGCCGGACACCCTGGGCCTGCCGGTGATCGTGAAGCCGGCGCGCGAGGGCTCGTCCATCGGCGTGGCCAAGGTCACGGGTTATTCGCAGATGAAGGATGCGGTCGAACAGGCCGGCCGGCTCGATGCGGACATCCTGTGCGAGCAATGCATCATCGGCGACGAGGTCACCTGCCCGGTGATCGGCAGTGGCGAGGACGCCCGTGCCTTGCCGGTGATCCGCATCCAGGCGCCGGACGGCAACTACGACTACGAGCACAAGTATTTCAGCAACGACACCCAGTACCTGGTGCCCTGCGGCCTGCCCGCCGGCGAGGAAGAGGCCATCCAGCGTCTGGTGCTCAAGGCCTACCGGGTGCTGGGCTGCCGCGGCTGGGGCCGGGTCGACGTGATGATCGACGCCGCCTCGCGCCAGCCCTACCTGCTGGAGATCAACACCTCGCCCGGCATGACCAGCCACTCGCTGGTCCCCATGTCCGCGCGCGCGGCGGGCATGAGCTACGAGGCCCTGTGCGTGCAGCTGCTGGCCATGGCCAGCCTGGACCAGCGCCCGGCAGCGCCACCGGCCGCCACGCAGGCCACGCCATGAGCGAAGCCATCGCCACCCCCTTCGACGTGCGCGTGATGAACATGACGGCCAGCGCGCTGTTCCTGGTCTTCGGGGTGTTCGCGCTGGTCACGCTGGCGCGCTGGTCGGGCAACCATGCGACCTTCGCCATCCGCGCGATCACGGTCACGGGGGATGTGGCCCACAACAACGCGGTGACGCTGCGCGCCAACGTGCTGCCGCACCTGGGCGGCAGTTTCTTCACGCTGGACCTGGCTCAGGCCCGGGCCAGTTTCGAGACTGTGCCCTGGGTGCGGCAGGCCGTGGTGCGGCGCGAGTTCCCGAACCGGCTGAAAGTCATCCTGCAGGAGCATCGGGCTGTCGCCTACTGGGGCGCCGAGGGCGACTCGCAGCTGCTGAACTCGTTCGGGGAGGTGTTCGAGGCCAACCCCGGCGAGGTCGAGCACGAGGTGCTGCCTCGGCTGATCGGCCCTGCCGGCCAGGAGCCGCAGGTGCTGGACATGTACCGGCTGCTGCAGCCGCTGTTCGGCGAACTGGATCTGGGCATGGATCAGCTGGAGCTGACAGGCCGTGGCAGCTGGGTCGCGCTGCTGGACACCGGCGCCGTGATCGAGATGGGCCGCGGCACGCCGGCGGATGTTTCCGCGCGCGCCACCCGCTTCCTGGGCACGCTCACGCAGGTGACGGCGCGCTACAGCCGCAGGCCTGACGCGGTGGAGGGCGCCGACCTGCGCCATCCCGACGGATACGCCCTGCGGCTGCGCGGGGTCAGCACGGTGGTCGACAGCGAACCGAAGAAATAGCGCAACAGGTGAACACATGGCAAAAGAATACAAAGACCTCGTCGTAGGGCTCGACATCGGTACCGCCAAGGTGATGGTGGTGGTGGCCGAGGTCATGCCCGGCGGCGAGCTCAAGCTGGCCGGGCTGGGCGTGGCACCGAGCAATGGCCTCAAGCGCGGTGTGGTGGTGAACATCGACGCCACCGTGCAGAGCATCCAGCTCGCGCTGAAGGAGGCCGAGCTGATGGCCGACTGCAAGATCACGCGCGTGTACACCGGCATCACCGGCAGCCACATCCGCGGCATCAACTCCAGCGGCATGGTGGCGGTGAAGGACCGCGAGGTGACGCAGGCCGACGTGGCCCGGGTGGTGGAGACCGCCAAGGCCATCAACATCTCGACCGACCAGCGCCTGCTGCTGGTGGAGCCGCAGGAATTCGTGATCGACGGGCAGGACGTCAAGGAGCCGATCGGCATGAGCGGCATCCGGCTGGAGGCCAAGGTACATATCGTGACCGGCGCCCAGAGCGCGGCCGAGAACATCATCAAATGTGTTCGCCGCTGCGGCCTGGAGGTGGAGCAGCTGATGCTCAACCCACTGGCGTCCAGCCTGGCGGTGCTGACCGATGACGAGCGCGAACTCGGTGTGGCGCTGGTGGACATCGGCGCGGGCACCACCGATGTGGCGATCTTCACCAACGGCGCGATCCGCCACACCTCGGTGATCCCGATCGCCGGCGACCTGATCACCAGCGACATCGCGATGGCCCTGCGCACGCCGACCAAGGACGCAGAGGACATCAAGGTCGAAAACGGGTATGCCAAGCAGCTGCTGACCGATGCCGAGACGCAGGTCGAGGTGCCGGGCCTGGGCGACCGCGGCCCGCGCCTGCTGAGCCGCCAGGCGCTGGCCGGGGTGATCGAGCCGCGGGTGGAGGAGATCTTTGCGCTGGTGCACCAGGTGATCCGCGAATCCGGCTACGAGGAAGTGTTGTCCAGCGGCATCGTGCTCACCGGCGGCAGCTGCGTGATGCCGGGCATGGTGGAGCTGGGCGAGGACATCTTCCTCAAGCCGGTGCGCCGCGGCATCCCCAAGTATTCGGGCGCGCTGTCCGACATGGTCGCCCAGCCGCGCGCCGCCACCGTGATGGGCCTGCTGGAAGAGGCCCGCACCGCGCGCATGCGCGGCTTCAAGGTGGCGCAGAAGAACGGCTCGA
>JBIKTP010000183.1:0-5613 GCA_044348035.1 Burkholderiaceae bacterium | reverse complement strand
CACCATCATGAGTGCCATGTCGCCCACCACCTTGGACGTGGGTGTCACCTTGACGATGTCGCCGAACAGCCGGTTCACGTCGGCATAGGCCTGCGACACCTCGGTCCAGCGGTGGGCCAGGCCCATGGCGCGCGCCTGCTCGCGCAGGTTGGTGTACTGGCCGCCGGGCATCTCGTGGCGGTAGACATCGGCCGTGCCGGCGCGGATGTCCGACTCGAAGGGCAGGTAGAAGCGGCGCACGCCCTCCCAGTACATCGAGGTGGCATGCAGCGCGTCCTGCGACAGGCCGGGGTCGCGGGCCGTGCCCTGCAGCGCGGCGGCGATGGCCGACAGGTTGGGCTGCGAGGTCAGGCCGCTCATCGCGTCCAGCGCGCCGTCCACCGCATCGCAGCCTGCCTCGACCGCCGCCAGCACCGAGGCGGCCGCTGCGCCGCTGGTGTCGTGGGTATGGAAATGCACCGGCAGGCCGGTGGCGTCCTTGAGGGCGCGCACCAGCGCCGCTGCCGCACGGGGGCGGCAGATGCCGGCCATGTCCTTGATGGCCAGCAGGTGCACACCGGCCTGCTGCAGCTCGCGGGCGATGCCGGTGTAGTACTTCAGGTTGTACTTGTCGCGCCTCGTGTCGAACAGGTCGCCGGAATAACAGATGGCGCCCTCGCACAGCGCACCGGTGTCCACCACGGCGTCGATCGCCACCCGCATGTTGCGCACCCAGTTCAGCGCATCGAACACCCGGAACAGGTCGATGCCGGAGCTGGCGGCCTGCTGCACGAAATGGCGCACCACGTTGTCGGCGTAGTTGGTGTAGCCCACGCCGTTGGAGCCGCGCAGCAGCATCTGGAACAGGATGTTGGGAATGCGGCTGCGCAGCTGGTCCAGCCGCTGCCAGGGGTCTTCCTTGAGGAAGCGCAGGGCCACATCGAAGGTGGCGCCGCCCCAGCACTCGAGCGAGAACAGCTGCGGCAGGGCACTGGCAATCCACGGGGCGATCGGCAGCATGTCGGCCGTGCGCATGCGGGTGGCCAGGAGCGACTGGTGCGCGTCGCGCATCGTGGTGTCGGTCACCAGCACCCGCTCCTGCGCCAGCATCCACTGCGCGAAGCCGGCTGGGCCGAGGGCCTGCAGGCGCTGGCGGGTTCCCTCGGGGATGGCGGCGCCTGCGGCAGGTCGTGGCAGTACCGGTTTCGGGAGCGGCAGGGCCGGCAGGCTGCGGCCCTTGACCTCCGGGTTGCCCTGCACGGCCACCTCGGCGAGGAAGCGCAGCAGCTTGCTGGCGCGGTCACGCCGCGCGGTGAACTCCAGCAGTTCGGGGGTGTTCTCGATGAAACGTGTGGTGAGCGCACCGGTGGCGAAGGCCGGGTGGTTGACCAGGTTCTCCAGAAACTGCAGGTTGGTGGCCACGCCGCGGATGCGGAACTCGCGCAGCGCCCGGTCCATGCGCTGGATGGTCTCGCGCGCGCTGGGGGCCCAGGCCGTCACCTTGACCAGCAGCGAGTCGTAGTAGGGCGTGATCACCGCGCCGCCGTAGGCCGTGCCGGCGTCGAGCCGGATGCCGAAGCCGGCCGGGCTGCGGTAGGCGGCGAGGCGGCCGTAGTCAGGCAGGAAGCCGTTCTCGGGGTCTTCGGTGGTGACCCGGCATTGCAGGGCGTGGCCGTTCAAGGGGATCTGAGCCTGTGCCGGCACACCGGTCGGATGCAGCGCACCGGGCTGCGGCAGCTCGGGCGATTCGGTCACGCCGATATGCCCGCCTTCGGTGATGCGGATCTGCGCCTTCACGATGTCCACGCCGGTGACCATCTCGGTGACGGTGTGCTCGACCTGGATGCGCGGGTTGACCTCGATGAAGTAGAACTTTCCGTCGTCGGCGTCCATCAGGAACTCGACCGTGCCGGCATGGGTGTAGGCCACCGATCGCATGAGCCGCAGTGCGCTCTCGCACAGCGCGGCGCGCCCGGCGGCGTCGAGGTAGGGCGCGGGTGCGCGCTCGACCACCTTCTGGTTGCGCCGCTGTACCGTGCAGTCGCGCTCGTACAGGTGCACCAGGTTGCCGTGCCGGTCGCCCAGGATCTGCACCTCGACATGGCGCGCGTTGCGGATGAGCTTCTCGAAGTAGACCTCGTCGTTGCCGAAGGCGGCGAGTGCCTCCCGGCGCGAGGCTTCGAGCGCTGCGGGCAGCCCGGAGGCGTCTTCGATCACCCGCATGCCGCGCCCGCCACCCCCCCAGCTGGCCTTGAGCATCACCGGGAAACCGATGCCGGCCGCCAGACGGGCGCATTCGGCATCATCGCGGGGCAGGGGTGGCGTGGCCGGCATGACCGCCACCCCGGCGGCCACGGCCGCATGGCGCGCGGCCACCTTGTTGCCCAGGGTGCGCATCACCTCCGGTGTCGGACCGATCCAGCGCAGGCCCGCCGCGATCACGGCTTCTGCAAAGTCGGGGTTCTCCGACAGGAACCCGTACCCCGGGTGGACCGCATCCGCGCCCGCCTGTTTCGCGATGCGAAGGATGTCCTCGCCGTCGAGGTAGGCGGCCAGCGGCTTCTGGCCTTCGCCGACCAGGTAACTTTCGTCGGCCTTGAAGCGGTGCAGGGCCTGGCGGTCCTGTTGCGAGTAGATGGCCACCGTGCGGATGCGCATCTCGGAGGCGGCGCGCATCACGCGGATGGCGATTTCGGAGCGGTTGGCGATCAGGATCGAGCGGATGGGCTGGGCGGTCATGGGGGGTCCTGGTGGGCGGTCTTTCGTCAGCATACCCTGCAGCAAGAACCGCACCACGTTAAGCTGCGGCGCATGGATTCTCTACCGGATGCTTATCGGGCCCTGGTGCTGGGTGCGAGCGGCGCCGTGGGCGCCGCGTTCGTGGCGCATCTGCGGGCGGACCCGCGCTGCGCCACCGTCCTGGCGCTGCACCGCGGCTCCAGCCCGGCCCTGGATTTCGACCGCGAGGACAGCGTGGGCGCCGCTGCAGCCGCCGTGGCGGGCCAGGGCCCGTTTCACCTCCTGGTGAACGCCGCCGGCCTGCTGCACACCGAGGCCTTCCAGCCCGAAAAGAAGCTGGCGAGCCTGCACTATGCGCAGATGGAGGCCACGTTTCGCGTCAATGCCTTCGGCCCGGCCCTGGTGCTGCGGCATTTCAGTGGCCTCATGGCTCCGGGCCGTTCCCTGCTGGTGATGCTGTCGGCCAAGGTCGGCAGCATCGGCGACAACCGGCTGGGCGGCTGGTACAGCTACCGGGCGTCCAAGGCAGCGCTCAACATGCTGGTGCGCACCGCTGCGGTCGAGCTGGCACGCACCAGGCCGGGGCTGGTGGTGGTGGCCCTGCATCCGGGCACCGTGCAGTCGGCGCTTTCGCAACCCTTCGGTGGCGCGCAGACGGGCCGCCCGCCGGCACAGGCCGCAGCCGAGATGCTGTCGGTGCTGGACCCCCTCACGCCGGCCGACAGCGGCCAGTTCCTGTCCTGGAACGGTGATCGGCTGCCCTGGTGAGTGCCGATCCGGCGCTCATGCCAGCCATCGCCGCTGGGCAGCGACCTGGCTGGCCCCGGCGAACGTGACCTTGCCCCGCATCTCGCGCAGCGCGGCCGGCCACAGCTTCTGCAGCAGCTCGGCCGTGGCCAGGGTGTCGGCCGCCGCCTGATGGCGCACGGCGCACTGGATGCCCAGCTGCGCCATCCATTCGTCCAGGGACCGTGCCCGCACCTTGGGGTGCAGCACGGCGGCGAGCGGTTCGAGGTCCAGCCAGGGATTGGGCGGGCGGTGGCCCAGTTCGGCGTCGAACGCGCGCAGGATCAGCATCTCGTCGAAGGCCGCGTGGAAGGCCACCAGCGGGGATGTGCCGATGAACTGCTCGAAGGCCAGCAGGGCGTCTTTGCGTGGCATGCCCTGGCGCTGCGCGCCGACCCCGATGCCGTGCAGCAGGATGTTGTGCTTGTCGGCCACTTCGACATCCTGTCGCAGCACCACTTCGAAGCTGTCGCCCAGTGCGATGCGTGGCGGGTGGTGGGCCGTGTGCACGGCGATGGCAGCGATGGCCAGCAGGCGGTCGCGTTTCGGGTCCAGACCGCTGGACTCGACATCCAGCACGATCCAGCGCGTGTCGTCGACCGCCAGGCCCGGTCGCAGTCGGCGGGTCAGGGCCTGCAGCAGGTTCATCCGGAGACCTCCGTGCTCCACACTTCGGTGCGATCACACTTGGGGCGGCCCGGCGTTGCACTCATGGGGCAACCTCCGTGCTGCGCACTGCGGTGCGAGCGCACTTGGGGCGGCCCTGCGTTGCGCTCATCGCTGGTAGTCCAGTTCCATCTTCTGCTGCAGCCGGCGCGCGACCCGGAAGCTCTCCTTGAGCATGCGCCGGTCGATGTCATTGAGCGTGGACAGCTCCACCTGGTTGGCCTTGTCGGCTGGCGCGTCCGGCTGGGCGATCTGCACCCGCAGGCGCAGCATCTGCAGGAACTCGAAGGCCGCCACCCAGGCCTGGCTCTCGTTGGGCGCCACCTTGAGCAGGGGTCCCAGTGCCTCGAAGCGCAGGCGTGTTCCGGTGGCGCTGACCCCATGCGCGAGCGCGTAAAGGCGCGCCACGTCGACAAAGATGGCCGTCCCGCTGTGCTTGAGGTCGACCATGCCGTGGCCGTCCACGTTGCGGGTTTCCACGCTGCCAAGCCAGCTCAGCGGCGGGCGGTTGCGCAGCGCGTTGTCGGCCATCTGCTTGATGAAGCGGGGCAGGCTGGCGGCCTTCTGGGCCACCAGGGATGTCAGGTCCTGCGCCAGTGCCGCCTGGCCGAACAGCGGGCGCAGGTCGAAATAGATGCTCGCGTTGAGCAGGTCTTCCGGTGCACCGCGCTCCATCCAGTCGGAGAAACGCATGCGCCATTCCTGCAGGCTCAGGCAGCAGCGGGGGTTGCTGGCCATCACCTGGCCCTTGCACAGCGGGTACCCGCAGGTATCCAGGGCGGCATTCACGTCGGTCGCGAAGGCCAGCCAGCGGGGGCGGTCGGCCTCGGCGTTGTCGCTCTCGAAGACCAGGCCGTTGTCCTGGTCGGTGGAAATCGTCTGTTCCGAGCGTCCCTCGGAGCCGAAGGCCAGCCAACTGGCGCGCTCGAAATCCAGCCCGTGCTGGCGGGCCACCATCTGCAGCAGTTGCTCGGTCAGGACGTCGTTCAGGTGGCTGATCAGCTGCGTCAGCTGCCGTGCGGCCACACCCTGGCCCATCAGGGTACGGGCGAAGCCACGGATGTTGCCGGCGGCGGCGGCCAGCGCCGGCACATCACGCGCCGCGCGGATCGCGGAACTGACATGCTTGATGGACAGCCGCTGCAGCGCGAACAGGTCGCGCTCCGAGACCAGGCCGACGACCTGCCCCTCGCGTGTCACCGGCACGTGGCGGATGCCATAGCGCGACATCAGCAGTGCGGCGTCCTGGGCCGTCTGCGCCACGTCCAGTGTGCGCAGGGGGCTGGTCATCACGCGGGAGATCGGCGTGTCCAGGTCGACCCGGGCCAGCGTGATACGGCCCAGGATGTCGTGCCGGGTCAGGATGCCGACCGCGACCCCCGGCGGGTCGGTGACCATGACCGAGCCGATATGGCGCTCGTGCATGGTGGTGAGGGCATCGAG